>CADCWC010000259.1 GCA_902806305.1 uncultured Thermoleophilia bacterium
GCGCGCACCATCGGGCGCCGCGGCCCCGCGGGCGCGGGCGCCGCGGCGCCCGGCGGGATCGGGTCGAAGACGATCGCGGGAGCGACGGCGTTGTCGAGCGCCACCTTGTGCAGCTCCGCCACCTGCGTCGCCTGCGACTTGAGGTCGCTCACCATCGCCGCCCGCTCCTCGGCCGTGAAGGTGAGCCCGGCGATCTCCTCGGCGCTCGCGATCGCGGCCGGCGTGATCTCCGCGCCCCGGTGCACCCCCGCCCAGAGCACCCCCGGCAGCAGCGTGCCGCCGAGGCCGACGGAGGCGAAGTACGCCATGAACGAGCGGCGGTCGTAGCGGCTGACGACGTCAGTCACGGGGCGGGGCTCCGGAAGCGGGTTGGGGCGCGACGGGACCCGGAGGGTGACACGTTGCGCGCCGCGGCTCAAGTGGGGCTCGACGCGATCGCAGACGCGCGATTCACGGGGCCGCGGCCGCGCCGCGCGGGCCGATCAGGCCAGGGCGCTCGCGGCGAGCCACTGCCGCACCCGGTCGAGCTCCGTCGGGGCGAGCTGGTGGCCGGTGGGCTGCCACTCGAGGGTGGTGCGCGCGCCCGAGTCGTCGAGGAGCGCCGCGAGCCGCGCGCTGTTCGCGGCCGGGATGATCGGGTCGAAGCGGCCGGCGCCGAGGTAGACCGGCGTCCCCGGCAGGCGCACGGGCGCGTCGGGCTCGAAGGGGACCATCGCGCGGAGCAGCACGGCGCCGGCGAGCAGGCCGGGGTGCAGCAGCAGGGTGCTCGCGGCGATGTTCGCGCCGTTGGAGAAACCGAGGGCGACGACCCGCGCGGGGTCGAAGCCGTACCCGGTCGCCGCGGCGGCGACGAAGCCGGCCAGCTCGTGCGTGCGCGCGACGAGGTCCGGGACGTCGAACACGCCCTCGGCGAGGCGCCGGAAGAAGCGCGGCGCCGACCCCTCGAGCACCCGGCCGCGCGGGCTGAGGAGCGCCGCGCCCGGCGCGACGGCGCGGCCCACCGGAAGCAGGTCGTGCTCGTCGCCGCCGGTGCCGTGGAGGAGGAGCAGGGTGAGCCCGCCGTGCGCGGCACCCGGCGGCGCGGCCGGCACAAACTGGTGGACGAAGTCGAGCGACGGAGCGGTCATCGTCTCCTCGGGTAAGGGGGTGGTGGTCGGGTCGGGGTGGCAGGATGCGGGGTGTATCCGCCGACGCGCGGGCACGATCCGCGGCAGCCGGGCCCCGCACGCACACCGCCCCCCGCCGGCATGAGTCGCCGGCGGGGGGCGGTGCGACGCGGGGTCCGTGACCCCGTGCGTTCGGCGGCCGTGCGCCTACTTCGTGGCGACGGTGGTCTGCACGGTCCACCGCCGGCTCCCGGCGTCGGCGCACGCGCCTAACGCGAGGTAGCCCGAGCCGTCGCTGGCCGCGCCGCCGGCCTTGAGGTTCACGCACAGCCCGTTGATCCCCTTGAGCTCGCCCAGGCTGGTGTGGGTCCACTGCTGGTTGGCCGCGCCGGCGATGCAGTCGTAGATCTTGATCGGGTCGCCGGCGTTGCCCTGCGCGGTCCACGCGTCGAGGCACTTGTTGCCGTAGACGCGGATTGGGCCGCTCGTGCCCGTGGCGGGGACGAGCCACGCCTGGTTCACCGGCGGGCCGCCGTAGCAGGTCCAGAGCCACACGTCCTGGCCGTTGGGCTGCACGCCGCCGCCGAGCACGTCGAGGCACTTGCCCGACGCGCGGTCGAGCACCGGCACGGCGGTGGGCGCGCTGCTCACCGTGACCGTCTTGGAGACCGTGTTCGTCGCGCCCCCGTTGTCTGTTGCGGTGAGCGAGACGGTGTAGGTGCCGGCCGCCGCGTAGCTCTTCTGCGGGCTCTTGAGCGTGGAGCCGGTGTTGTCGCCGAACGTCCAGCTCCACGCGGTGACGGTGCCGTCTGGGTCGGCGGTGCCGTCGGTGAAGGTGCAGGTGAGGTTGGTGCAGGAGGACGTGAACGCCGCCACCGGGGCCCGGTTGGGCGCGGTGACCGTCACCGGCTTCTGCACCGCGTTCGTCGCGCCCGCGGCGTCGGTGACGGTGAGGGTGACCGTGTACGTCCCGCCGGCCGCGTAGCCGTACGTGGGGCTGGTCGCGGTCGAGGTCCCGCCCGCCGCGTCGCCGAACGTCCAGCGCCGGGACGAGATCGGCCCGTCGGCGTCGGTGCTCCCGTCGGTGAACGTGCAGGAGAGCCCGGTGCAGGCGACGGTGAACGCCGCCGCCGGGGGCGTGTTGGGCGCGGTGACGGTGACGCTGCGCGTCACGCTGCTGGCGGCGCCCGCGGAGTCGGTCACGGTGAGCGTGACGCCGTAGGTGCCGGCCGTCTTGTACGTGTGGGTGGGGCTGCGCACGGCCGACACGGTGCTGTCGCCGAGCGTCCAACTCCACTTCGCGAGCGTGCCGTTGCCGTCGGGGTCCGTGCTGCCGTCCGTGAACGTGCACGAGAGCCCGGTGCAGCTAGGCGTGAACGCGGCCACCGGCGCGCGGTTGGCTGGCGCCGTCGCGGTCACCGTCCGCGTCGCGCTGCTGGTCGCGCCCTTGTCGTCGGTGACGGTGAGGATCACCGAGTAGGTGCCCGCCGCGGCGTAGCTGTGCGTCGGGCTCGCCTGCGCCGAGCTTCGGCTGTCGCCGAACGTCCACGCCCACGTCGTGATCGTCGCCGCGCCGTCGGGGTCGGTGCTCGCATTGGCGAAGGTGCAGGTCAGGTCGGTGCAGCTCGCCGTAAACGCCGCCACCGGCGGCTGGTTGGGGGCGGTGACGGTGACGCTCCGGGTCACGCTGTTCGTCAGCCCGCCCGCGTCGGTGACCGTGAGCGTCACGCCGTACGTGCCGGCGGCCTTGTAGGTGTGCGCCGGGCTGCGCGCGGCGGCCGTGGTGCTGTCGCCGAGCGTCCAGCCCCACTTGACGATCGTCGAGTCGCCGTCGGGGTCGGTGCTGCCGTCGGCGAAGGTGCAGGAGAGCCCCGTGCACGTGGGCGTGAACGCGGCGACCGGCGCCTGGTTCGCCACCGCCACGCGCGCGGTGGCGACGTTCGAGTTGGCGGAGGCGACGCTGCCGTTCATCGAGTGCACGCGGTAGCTGTAGCTCGCGCCCGCGGCAAGGCCGGTGTTGGCGTAGCTCGTCACGTTCTCCGCGACCGTGGCGATCTTGACGAACGCCGTGCACCCCGCGCCCTCGCACCGCTCGACGTTGAAGGCGGTCTCGTTCGTCGAGTTGTCCGTCCACGCCAAGTTGATCCGGGCGTTGGCCTGCGCGGTCGCGGTAAGCCCGCTCGGCGCCACGGGTGCGGGCACCGGCGGCGCGGCCACCGTGACGCTCTTGGTCTGGCTGCTCGTCTGGCCCGAGGCGTCGGTGACCGTGAGCGTCACGCCGTAGGTGCCGGCGGCCGAGTAGGTCTTGGTCGGGGCGGCGGCCGTGCCGCCCACGCTGCCGTCGTCCGCGCTCGTGCCGTCGCCGAAGGTCCACGCGCGCGCGGTGATCCCGCGGTCGTCGCTCGACGCGTTGCTGTCGAACGTGCAGGTCAGGTTGCTGCACGCCGGGGTGAACGTGGCCACCGGTGGCTGGTCGACGGGTGGCGGCGGGGGCGTCTCGATGTTCCACCGCCGGCTCCCGGCGTCGCCGCACGCGCCTAACGCGAGGTAGCCCGAGCCGTCGGCGGCCGCGCCACCCGCGGCGAGGTTCACGCACAGCCCGTTGATGCCGCGGAGCTCGCCCGCGGTCGTGTACGTCCACTGCTGGTTCGGCGCGCCCGGGATGCAGTCGTAGATCTTGATCGGGTCGCCGGCGTTGCCCTGCGCGGTCCAGGCGTCCAGACACTTGGCGTCGTAGACGCGCACCGGGCCGCTCGTGCCGGCGGTGGGGACGAGCCACGCCTGGTTCACGGGCCCGCCGCCGTAGCAGGTCCAGAGCCACACGTCCTGCCCGTTGGGCTGCACGCCGCCGCCGAGCACGTCGAGGCACTTGCCCGACGCGCGGTCCACCACCGGCACCGTCGCCCGGTTGGTCGGGGTGGTGACGAGGGCGACGTCGGTGTAGCTCGACGGGCCGGTGCTGTTCACCGCGCGCACGCGGAAGCGGTACGTCGTGCCGGCGGTGAGCCCGCCGTTCACGTAGCTCGCGTACCCGGGTGCGGTGGTCGCGACCTCGGCGAAGCTCGTGCAGCCGGCGCCCGTGCACCGCTCGACGCGGAAGCTCGTCTCGCTGTTCGAGTTGTCGCTCCACGTCAGGCTCGCCTGGGTGTTCGCCGGCGCGGTGGCGACGAGGTTCGTCGGCGCGGCCGGGGCCGGAAGCGCCGGGAGCGCCGCGCTGCCGGTGACCTGCACGACCTTGGCGACCGACGGCACGCCGGCGCCGTCGAGCACGAACATCATGTAGTGGCCCGGCGGGGCGAGGTTCGGGTTCGTCGGGGCCGACACCGTGAGCTGCCCGGTGCCCTTGGTGAAGCTCAGGGGGACGAACCGCTGGTTCATGTCGATGGCGTGCGTGAACGCCGGCAGCCGTACCAGCGAGACGCGCGTGATCGCCGCGGCCTGGGGCGTGGCGACGGTGAACGACTGCCCGTAGCCGACGCTGGCCGGCGCGCTCGTGATCGTCGGGCGCGCGGCCGCGGTGCCGTCGGCGTTCAGCAGGTACGGCGGGGTGAAGATCTGCGCGTTCGCGTAGTCGGGGCACCCCTCGCCGCAGCGGCCGCCGCCGCCGTTGAGCACCCGCCCGTCGTGCAGCAGCACCGCGCTCGAGTGGTAGGTGCGCGTCACCGAGACCGGCGCCCACTCGGTCCAGACACCCGTCGCCGGGTCCCACACCTCGGACGCGAGCACCCGCTGCCCTTCCTCGTTGCCGGCGCCGGTGCCGCCCATCGCGAGCACGCGGCCGTCGGGGAGCATCTGCACGCTGAAGTGGCGCCGGGCGTAGCGCAGGGACCCGGTCTGCTGCCAGGTGGCGCCCGCCACGTTGAGGTCGAGCGTGTACGCGGTGGCCGTCGCCGGGTCGTTGCCGCCGAAGACCAGCAGCTTGCCGGGCTGGTACATCACCGCGGTGCCCTCGCTGCGGAAGCCGCCCGGGATCACCGGGCCGTCGGTCCACGCGCCGCTCCCGCTCGGGTTCAGCCACCGCGACTGCGCCTCGGGGCCGGCGATGAAGGCGCGGCCATCGGGGGCGAGGTGCATGCGCGGGTAGTACGGCAGCGCGAGCGGAGCGCCTTCGAGCAGGCGCCATTGCCCCGTGGACGCCTCGAAGACCTCGGCGAGCGGGTTCGGCAGGCCGTTCTCGTCGTTGCCGGCGGCGACGAGGACGTCGCCGTTGCCGAGCGTGACGGTACTCGGGTACCAGCGGCCGCGGGCCATGTTCAGGGCGGTCTTCGCCCAGCGGGTCGCGCCGGAGTTGAAGAGGTACGCCTCGTCGATCCCCATGTCGACCGTGATGTGGCCGCCGGCGACCATGAGGTTGCCGTCGGGCAGGAACGAGTGGCCCGCGCAGAAGACGTCGGCCTCGTTGTTCGGCACCTGCTTGTGGGAGAACGGGTCGGCCGGGTCCCACACGTGGACGTTGGCCGTCCTGTGCGAGTGATCGAGGTCGCCGCTCGTCCAGGTGATCACCTTGCCGTCGGGCAGGCCGATCATGTGCGCCGGCACGTGCGGCCAGTTGATCACCGCCGACCAGGTTCCGGTGTGGCCGCTCGGGGTGACGTCGCGGCGGGCTTCGGACGGCGGGGCGGTGGCGGGGGAGGTGGGGAGGACGGGGTCGCCGCACGAGGCGACGGCAGCGACCGCGAGGGCGACGAGGGGAACCGCAACGAACGAACGACGATGCATACTACCTCCGACCCGCAGCGGCAGCCGGCTGCGGCACTGGGCACGGTCGCGCGACGACGTCGCACGCGCGGAGGTGCCGGGGTTTTGACGGTAAGCACCCGTCTCGAGCGCGCGCAACGCACCGCCCTGGCTCAGCCCGCGGAACGTTACACAACGCTAATGTCCCGACGCGTACCGGTGTGGCGGCACGGCCGGACGCCGGCGCACCGGAACTTTCGAGCCGCGCGGACCGTCCTCGCCC
>CADCWC010000260.1 GCA_902806305.1 uncultured Thermoleophilia bacterium
CGCCCGTCGCGCCCGTGGGTCCGGCCGGGCCGGCCGTTCCGCGAGCGCCGCGCTGTCGCAGCGCGGCGCGGGCCTGGCGGGACAGGTCGGCGGTGCCGAGGGTGCCGTTCCGGACGTCCTTCGCCGTGATCGTTCCGTCCTTGATGTCGGCGCCGGTGATGATCCCAGCCGCGTACGCCGATCCGGCGAGCGAGCTGAACAGGGCCAGGGACGCGACCACCATCGCCGGCGACGGACGGCTCGCTCGTCTCATTGCGGTGCCCTTCCTCGACAGTCAGGGCTACGGGTCCGGCCGGAGCCGCCGTCGCCTCCGCCGACAAGCGTAGGGACCGGCCCCCGTCCGCGATAGGGGTCGCCTCGACGCGCCGCGCGCCCGCCGTGCTCGCGCGCCGACCTCTCGCTGACGGCCGCCTGGCCGGCCACGCCGTTTCCGTCCGTCCGCAGCGGGTAGCGGCCCCCTGTCCCGTCCGCGCGTCCCACGAGAGGCACCATGGCCACCGGAACCGATCCGCAGCAGGCCGGCCCCCGGCCGGAGTACCCGGAGCAGTCGCAGCCCGTGCCGGGCCTCGAGAGCGAGATGGACCCGAAGCCCGACTACGGCGAGGACTCCTACACGGGCTCGGGCCGGCTGACGGACAGGGTGGCCGTGATCACGGGCGGGGACAGCGGCATCGGTCGCGCCGTCGCCCTGGCCTACGCCCGGGAGGGCGCGGACGTCGTGATCTCCTACCTCGAGGAGGAGGGCGACGCCGCCGAGACCGCCCGCGTCGTGACGGCCGCCGGACGCCGCGCCGTCACGGTGCCGGGCGACATCACCGACGAGGCGCACTGCCACACGGTCATCCGCCGGGCCGTCGACGAGTTCGGGCGGATCGACGTGCTCGTCAACAACGCCGCCTTCCAGATGGGCCACGAGGGCGGCATCCTGGAGATCCCGTCCGAGGAGATCGAGCGCGTCTTCCGGACGAACATCATGGCCATGTTCTGGCTGTGCCAGGCGGCGATCCCGCACATGCAGCCGGGCTCCTCGATCATCAACGTCGCCTCCGTGGAGGCGTACACGCCGAAGCCCCTGCTCCTCCACTACGCGACGACCAAGGGCGCGATCGTGACGTTCACCAAGGGACTCGCGCAGGAGCTGGCGGAGAAGGGCATCCGCGTCAACGCCGTGGCGCCGGGGCCGGTGTGGACGCCGCTCATCCCGATGTCGATGCCGCCCGAGGCGGTCAAGACCTTCGGCTCCACCACGCCGCTCGGCCGTCCGGCCCAGCCGCGCGAGCTGGCCGCCGCCTTCGTCTACCTGGCCTCCGACGAGGCGAGCTTCACGGTCGGCACGGTGATCGGCGTCCACGGCGGCATGCCGATGCCGTGAGGGCACGGACCGGGCGGCGATCTGCTCGAGTGGCCGGAGGCGGCGCACCTTCAACGCCACGATCCCGGTCGAGCTGGAGCTGCCGGCCGAGATGGTGGAGCCGCTGCGGCAGCTCTTCGCCGGCGAGTCCGAGCGCGCGACGTCGGCCGTCGGCCGACCATCCTGGAACATCGGCGCGAACGTCGGCGCCTTCACGCTCTGGGCCGACCTGCGCCGGCCCGGCAGCACGATCCACGCCGACGAGCCGCACCCGGGGACGTTCGAGCTCCCGGAGCGCAACGTGCGCGACCTCTCGCGCCCCTGGAGCGACGTGCTCCACGTGCCCGAGTACCGGCGCGAGCTCGAGGGCGACCGGTACGGCACGCTGATCCTCCTGAACCGGCAGCACAACCGGCTGCGGGGCGTCGGCGAGCCCGTCCCCGCGCCCGCCTCCGCGCCGGCGCCCGAACCGCCCGCCGCTCCCGCGTCGCCGTTCGCGCCACCGCCCCTGGAGGAGCGGGCCGCGGATCGGCCCCCGGTGCGCTCCGAGCCCGACTCGTTGCGCGCGGCGCTCCGACCGCTGCCGCGTCCGGTTCGCGCGGCGGTGTCGCGCCGGCTCCGACGGTCGGGTGCCCGCCCGAACCCCTGACCGCGGGAGGTGCGGCTGTATAGGATGCGCCGTGGCCGCCGGCCACGACCTACTCCGTCCGCTGGGGGACCCGTGCTCCGAGGCAGCCGAGATGCGAAGCACGGGTATCGCTGACGGGTGGACGGCGCGCCGGTGAGCGCCGAGCAGCCGCTCGTGGCGCTGCGAGGCATCGTCAAGGAGTTCTCCGGGGTCCGGGCGAACGACGGCGTCGACTTCGAGCTCCGGGCCGGGGAGGTCCACGCCCTGCTCGGCGAGAACGGCGCCGGGAAGACGACGCTGATGAACGTCCTCGCCGGGCTGGCGCGGCCGGACGCGGGGACGGTCGAGATCCGCGGCGACGACACCGCCGTCCGTTCGCCGCGGGCGGCGATCGACCGCGGGATCGGGATGGTCCACCAGCACTTCCGGCTGGTCGACCGCTTCACCGTGGCCGAGAACGTGACGCTCGGGTGGCACGCGCCGAAGGCGCTCCTGCGCCGGCGACCGCTCGAGCGGGAGATCGCGCGTCTGTCGGAGCTGTACCGGATGCCGGTCCAGGCCGGACGGCCGGTGTGGCAGCTCTCGGTCGGAGAGCAGCAGCGCGTCGAGATCCTCAAGAACCTCTATCGCGGCGCGCAGGTGCTGATCCTCGACGAGCCGACGGCCGTGCTCACGCCGCAGGAGTCGCTCGCCCTCGTCGACAGCCTGCGCCGGATGGCCGCGGAAGGTCGGGGCATCGTCTTCATCAGCCACAAGCTCGACGAGGTCATGGCCGTCGCCGATCGGATCACCGTGCTCCGCCGCGGCCGCAACGTGGCCACCGTCGCCACGTCGGACACGACGCAGGGCGAGCTCGCCCGGATGATGATCGGCCACGACCTCCCCCAGGCCGCCGCGCCGGACGACCGTCAGGCGGGTGCGGGCGTCCTGCGGCTCGACGCCGTCGAGGCGGACGACGACCGCGGCCTGCCGGCGCTCCGCGGCGTGGACCTCGAGGTGCGCGCGGGCGAGATCGTCGGCCTCGCGGGCGTGGCGGGCAACGGTCAGCTGGCCCTCGCCGAGGTGGTCGTCGGGCTCCGGCCGCTCTCCGGCGGTCGGGTGCTGTTCGAAGACCGGGACGTCTCGGGCTGGTCGATCGCCCGCCGGATCGGCGCAGGGATCGGGTACTGCCCGGAGGACCGGCTACGTCACGGCGTCGCCCCGACGCTCTCGATCGCCGAGAACCTGATCGCGAAGTCCTATCGCCGCCGGCCCGTCTCGGGCCGTCTCCTGCTCGACCGCCGCGGCGCCCGGCGAGCGGCCGCCGAGCTCGCGGAGCGCTTCGACATCCGCGGCGCCGACCTCGACGCGCCCGTCGCCTCGCTCTCGGGCGGCAACGTGCAGAAGGTCCTCCTGGCGCGGGAGATCTCGGCCGACCCGCGCCTGCTGATCGCCGCCCAGTCGACGCGTGGGCTCGACGTGCACGCGGCCGAGGCGACGCGGCGACTGCTGCTCGAGCAGCGGAACGCCGGCCGGGCCGTGCTCCTGATCAGCGAGGACCTCGACGAGCTCGTGCGGATGTCCGACCGGATCGCCGTGATCTACGAGGGGCGGATCATGGGGACGTTCCCGGCGCACGAGGCCGACGAGGAGGAGATCGGGCTCCTGATGGCCGGCCGCCGCCCATGACCTCGGGAGTGCGACGCTCGCTGCGTGCGACGGCGGTCCAGATCACGGCCGTCGTCGTCGGCCTGGCCCTCGGCGGGCTGTCGCTCGCCGCCATCGGCGTCTCCCCGTACGACGGGATCTCCTCGCTGCTCGAGGCAGCGTTCGGCTCGGAGCTCGCGCTGACCCAGACGGCGCTCAAGGCGGTGCCGCTCGCGCTGACGGGACTGGCCGTCGCCGTCTGCATGCGCATGCGGCTCTGGAACATCGGCGCGGAGGGGCAGTTCCACGCGGGTGCCATCGGCGCGACGTGGGCGGCGCTCGCGTTCCCGACCGGCTCGACGCTGGTCCTCGTCCCGCTGATGGTGGTGGCGGCGATGGCGGCCGGTGCCGCGTGGGCGCTGATCGCGGCCGTCCCGCGCGCGCTCTGGGGCGTGAACGAGATCATCACGACCCTCCTGCTCAACTACGTCGCGATCCTGGGCGTGGCCTACCTCGTCACGGGCCCGTGGCGGAGCGCCGCCGGGCTCAACTTCCCGGTCACCGACGTCTTCGGCCCGGGCGCACGCCTGCCGGCGCTCGGCGGCGGTCTGCTGCACGTCGGCGTCCTCTTCCCGCTCGTGGCCGCCGCCGTGCTGCTCGTGCTCCTGCAACGCTCGAGGTGGGGCTTCACGGTGCGGATGATCGGGGCGAGTCCCCAGGCCGCGCGGGTGGCGGGCATGTCGACCGCGCGGAGCGTCGTCGGGATCATGCTGATCGCCGGGGCGCTCGCGGGCGTGGCCGGCATGGTCGAGGTCTCGATGAGCTTCGGGCGGCTGCGGCAGGGCATCAGCCCGGGCTACGGCTACATGGCCATCCTGATCGCGGCCCTGGCGGGCGCCCGCATCCTCGGCACGCTGGCGATCTCGTTCCTCTTCGCCGGATTCGTCGTCGGCGGCTTCGCGCTCCAGGCCCTCGGGGTGCCGCAGTCGTTCGTGCTCCTCCTGCAGGGGTTGATCCTCTTCAGCGCCCTGGCCGGGACGGCTCTGACGCGGCGGCCACGGATGCTCGGCCGCCCCCCCGGCCGGCGCGGGCCCGCGCACGTGGCGAAGGAGGAGCCGTCCACACCCTGACCACACTGCTCACGGCGGCCGTCGCGGCGGGCACGCCGCTCCTGTTCGCCGCGCTCGGCGAGCTCGTCGCCGAGCGGGCGGGCGTCATCAACCTCGGGATCGAGGGGATGATGCTCGTCGGCGCGGTCAGCGGCTTCCTGGCCGTGAACGAAACCGGCTCCCTGCTCCAGGGGGTGGCGGCGGGCGTGGCCGCGGGCCTCGCGGCCTCGGCGCTGCACGCGTTCTTCACGGTGACGCTGCACGCCAACCAGATCATCTCGGGCCTCGGGATCACCATCGCGGGGACCGGCCTGGCCGCGCTGCTCGGCCGCTCGGTCGTCGGCCTCCCGCCCCGGGCCAGCTTCGAGGACGTGGACGTCCCGCTCCTCGGCTCGATCCCCGGCGTCGGGGACATCCTCTTCAGCCACCACGTCCTCGTCTACGTCGGGTTCGTGCTCGCCCCGGCCGTGTGGTGGGTCCTCCGCCACACGCGGCTCGGGCTGCACGTGCGCGCCGTCGGCGAGAACCCCGCGGCGGCCGACGCCATGGGGGTCCCCGTGACGCTCTACCGCTACGGGGCGGTCCTCTTCGGCGGCGCCCTGGCGGGCCTCGCCGGCGCGTCCCTGTCGCTGGCCGAGTCGCCGGGCTGGTCCGAGGGCATGACGGCGGGACGCGGATGGATCGCCCTCGCCTTGGTGATCTTCGCGACCTGGAGCCCGCTCCGGGTCCTGCTCGGCGCCTTCTTCTTCGGGGCGCTCGACGTGCTCGCCTTCCGGGCGCAGATCATCGGCGTCGACGTGGCGCCGACCGTGCTCGGCATGATCCCCTACGTCGCGACGCTCGTCGTCCTCGTCGTCGTGACGCTGCTCGGGACCCGCCGCCGGCTCGGAGCGCCGGAGGCCCTCGGCGTCCCGTACGTGCGCGACGGCTGAGCCCCCGGCCCTGCCGCGAGCTCAGCGCTCGAGCTGCGCGTCGAGGTCGGCGAGCTCCCGCTCGAAGGTCTGGCGCATGGTCCGCTTCTCGTCGTCCGAGGCCCATGAGCCGTCGATGCCGTTCATCACGAACTCGCGGACGCGGTCGGGGCCCCACTCGGCGGCCTTGACCATGCCGACGTACTCCGTGCCGATGTCGGTGTGGAACATCGGCGGGTCGTCGGAGTTGAGCATGATCTTGAGGCCCTCGTCCGCCATCTGACGGATCGGATGCTTCGTGAGGTCGTCGGCGTCGAAGTAGCAGACGGCGGTCGCCGTCGGGCAGACCGTGTAGGTGATTGCCCC
>CADCWC010000261.1:0-1655 GCA_902806305.1 uncultured Thermoleophilia bacterium
GCCGCGGCGATGACGCCCTCGGGCGTGCCGCCGATCCCCCACAGCAGGTCCACCGGGGTGTCGCGGCTCGCGGCGAGCATCGCCGCGGACACGTCCCCGTCGGAGATGAGCCGCACGCGCGCGCCGGCCTCGCGGATCGTGCGGATCCCCTCGTCGTGGCGCGGGCGGTCCAGGACCACCACCATCACGTCGCGCACGTCGATCTCCTTGCGCTCGGCCACCAGGCCGATCGTCTCGCCGATCGGTCGGTCCAGGTCGAGCAGGTCCGCCACCTCGGGGCCGCCGGCGAGCTTCTGCATGTACACGCACGGCCCCGGGTCGAACATCGTCCCGCGCGGGGACAGCGCGATGACGCTGAGGGCCGACGGCATCCCCTTCGCGGTGAGCGTCGTGCCCTCGAGCGGGTCCACCGCGATGTCCACCTCGGGCGCCGAGCCATCCCCGATGCGCTCGCCGTTGTAGAGCATGGGCGCCTCGTCCTTCTCGCCCTCCCCGATGACCACGACCCCGTCCATCTGGACCGTGTCCAGGACGACGCGCATGGCGTCCACCGCGGCCTGGTCGGCGGCGATCTTGTCCCCCATCCCGACGAGCCGCGCCGCGGCGAGGGCCCCGGCCTCCGTCACCCGCACGAGCTCGAGCGCGAGGTTCCGGTCGGGAGCCTGATGCTGCTGGGCCGGCGTCGCGGAGGTCTCCATGGGGCGGGCGACCCTAGACGATCGAGGCCACGGCTTGTTCCCGTGGACGACGGTGCCGGCCGGCGCCGGACCGCCACGCCACCCCTCGCCAATACCCCTGGTATTGGCTTCGGGATGGCGCGACGACCGGCATCCACCCGACACCGCCCCCACAAGAACGTCGTCGTGGCCTCAACCGTCTATCCGACCGACGCGGCGATGGCCCGCAGCTCCGCCTCCGGCCACGGCCCCTGGCCCGTGAGGCGCAGGTGCAGGCCCTCCAGCCGCCAGTGGAGCTCCATCACCGGGCGCAGCGAGGGCTGTGCCTCTGCGAGCGGCGCCCGGCGCACCGCCATGCCGCCCTCCCGGACCCAGGGCACCCCGGGCAGGTGGTCCGGGCCCGGGTCCGGGCCCGCGTACAGGCACATGCGTCCCGGGCTGCCCGCCCGCGAGTCGTCGAGGTTCCAGTCGACCTGGACGCCGTCGCCCTCCCGGTGGACCTCGGTCCAGCGGACGAGCGGCAGCGGCCGCGACGGCAGTGGGAACGGGCGTCCCAGCACGGCGTCTGCGGCGGCGATCCCGTCGAGCGGGTCCATCGCGCTGACCGTACCGCGCCGGCCGCAACGGATGGCGCGCAGCGCAGACAGAGGTTCGCGGGGGCGTAGCATGCGCCAGGTTCGGGGAAGCGAAAGGAGCGCATGGCGAGGCGGCTGATCGGAGTGGACGTCGGGGGCACGAAGATCTCAGTCGCGATCCTCGAGGACGG
Source organism: uncultured Thermoleophilia bacterium (assembly GCA_902806305.1). Lineage (GTDB taxonomy): Bacteria > Actinomycetota > Thermoleophilia > Gaiellales > F1-60-MAGs149 > CADCWC01. Next base: position 1,444 of record CADCWC010000261.1, read on the forward strand.
ACGCCTCTCCGAGCCACAGATCACGCCCACCGACATCTCCTCCACGGAGGCCCTGCTCGCGCAGCTCGCCGCGATCATCGCCACCGCCGCCGGCGGCCACGACGGCGCCCTCGTCGGCCTCGGGATCCCGTGCGTCATCGAGTTCGCCACGGGACGCGCCCGGTACTCGGCCAACCTTCCCGTGGTGGACGTCGCGCTGCGCGACGTCCTGA
>CADCWC010000261.1:1709-3080 GCA_902806305.1 uncultured Thermoleophilia bacterium
GTTCCCGTCCTCGTCGACAACGACGCCACGGTGGCGGCGCTCGCCGAGGCGTGCGACGAGGCGGGCGAGGTGATCCACCCCGACCTGGCGATGCTCACCGTGGGCACCGGGATCGGCGGCGGCGTGATCCTGAACGGGCGCATCTTCCGCGGCTCCACGGGAGCCGCGCCCGAGCTCGGGCACCTGCTCATCGGGCTCGAGCTGACGGACGGCGCGCCCGCGCCCGGCGACGACTTCCCCCAGGACGGCTCGCTCGAGCGGGAGTCCGCGGGCCGCGTGCTCGACGCGCTCGGCCGCGCGCGCGGGTTCGCGGACGGACGCGCCGTCGTTGCGGCCGCCCAGGACGGCGACGAGGAGGCGGTGGCCGCCATGCGCATCCTCGGCGAACGGCTGGGGATCGGCATCGCCAACGTCCTGCACGCCTACGAGCCGGCGGTCGTCTGCATCGGCGGCGGCGTGAGCGCCGCAGGCCCCCTGCTGCTGGGCCCCGCCGAGCGCGTCGCGCGGGCCTGGACCCTGCCGGGCGTCGGCGACCGCACGGAGATCCGGCTGGCCCGCTACGGCCCCGAGGCCGGGGTCCGCGGCGCCGCGCTGCTGGCCAAGATGGATGGCGCCCCGGCATGAGCGCGCCCGCACGCACACCGCACGACCGCACCGACACCCACGAGGAAGGCTGAGGCTCCCATGGCCCACGCGATCGAAGTGAACGAGCGCCTGCAGGCGCTGACCGAGGCCGGGACGAGCGTCTGGCTGGATCAGATCCGACGGTCGCTCATCGAGTCCGGCGAGCTGGAGCGGATGGTCCGCGAGGACTCCCTGCGCGGCGTCACGTCCAATCCGGCGATCTTCGAGAAGTCGATCCTCGGCGCCGACGAGTACGACGGCCAGATCGAGGAGCTCACGAAGGAGGGGCGGGACGCGCGGCACATCTACCGCGCGATCGCCGTCAAGGACGTCCGCGACGCCTGCGACGTGCTGCGCCCCGTCTGGGAGGAGTCCGGCCACGCCGACGGCTTCGTCTCCCTGGAGGTGGATCCCGACCTCGCGCACGACACCGACCTGACGGTCAAGCAGGCCCACGAGTACTGGGACGCGGTCGACCGGCCGAACCTCATGATCAAGATCCCGGGCACCGACGCGGGCGTGCCGGCGATCGACACGGTCGTCGCCGCCGGCATCAACGTGAACGTCACGCTGCTCTTCAGCGTCGAGTCCTACTCGAACATCGCGGAGGCGTTCATCCGCGGCATGGAGGCCCGGATGGAGCGCGGGGAGCACCTGGACGTGCATTCCGTGGCGAGCTTCTTCGTCTCCCGCGTCGACACCGAGGTCGACAAGCGCCTGAAGGCGATCGGCGGCCACGACGAGCTC
>CADCWC010000261.1:3145-5989 GCA_902806305.1 uncultured Thermoleophilia bacterium
GTTGCAAGAACCCCGCGTACTCGCCCACCATGTACGTCGACGGGCTCGTGGCGCCCGACACGGTCAACACGATGCCCATGGACACGCTGCTCGCGGCGGCCAAGGGCGCGGAGATCACCGGCACCACCGCCGACCAGGACCCCAAGGAGGACCTCGACGCCCTCGCCGCCGCGGGGATCGACATGGAGGAGGTCACCCTCAAGCTCCTCGACGACGGCATCACCGCCTTCGTCACGCCGATGGAGAAGCTCCTGGCCGGGGTGGAGTCCAAGCGCGAGGCGATCGTCACGGGCCGGCCGCCGACGATCGAGTCGGCGATCCCCGACGAGCTCGAGCCCGCGATCGCCAAGCGCATCGGCCAGGCCGGCGAGGAGCGCATCGTCAAGCGCATCTGGGCCAAGGACGACACGGTGTGGGGACCCGCGGGCCAGGAGGAGGTCGGCAACCGGCTCGGCTGGCTGACCATCGCCTCCCGCCTGGCCGACGAGGTCGACGACCTGCAGGCCTTCGCGTCCGGTGTGAGCGAGGCCGGCTACACGGACGTCGTGCTGCTCGGCATGGGCGGCTCCTCGCTGGCGCCCGAGGTCCTCAAGCGGTCCTTCGCCGGCCGGGTCGACGGGCTCAGCCTCACCGTCCTCGACTCCACGGACGCCGACGCCGTGCGGGCGGCGGCCGACCGCGACCTGGACTCGACGCTGATCCTGGTCTCCACCAAGTCCGGCGGGACCATCGAGACGCTCAGCGCGTTCGAGCACTTCTGGGCGGCCAAGTCCGACGGCGCGCACTACGCCGCGATAACGGATCCCGGCTCGTCGCTCGTCGCGCTCGCGCGGGAGCGCGGGTTTCGCCGGGTGTTCGAGAACGACCCCGACATCGGCGGGCGCTATTCCGCGCTGTCGTACTTCGGGCTCGTGCCCGCGGCGCTCATGGGCATCGACATCGGGGCGCTGCTCGAGTCGGCCGGCGAGGCCGAGCAGGCCTGCAACCAGTTCGAGGGCCCGAACTCCGGCCTGTGGCTCGGCGTCACGCTCGGCGAGCTCGCGCTCGCCGGCCGCGACAAGCTCACGTTCGTCGTCGGCGGGGCGATGAGCTCCTTCGGCCTGTGGGCGGAGCAGCTCGTCGCCGAGTCGACGGGCAAGCACGGCAAGGGGATCCTGCCCGTGGCGGGCGAGCCGCTCGGTGCGCCCGAGCTGTACGGCGAGGACCGCACCTTCGTGCACCTGCACGACCCCGACGGCGAGGACGACGCCACGGACGGCCAGGTGGCCGAGCTCGTCAAGGCCGGCCACCCGGTCATCACGGTCACGGTGAAGTCCGATCCCACCGACCTGGGGCGGATCTTCTTCTTCTCCGAGTTCGCCACCGCGGTGGCGGGCTGGGTCCTGGGGATCAACCCGTTCGACCAGCCCAACGTGGCCGAGGCCAAGGACGCGACTAAGCACGTGCTCGAGGGCGCGTCCGGCGGGCCGCTCCCGGAGGAGCCCGACGCAGGGGACGCCGAGCTGCGCGCGCTGCTCGACGGCGGCCCGCCGGCGTACGTGGCCGTCCTGGGGTACATGCCGGAGTCCCCCGGGCTCGACGAGGAGATCGTCTCGCTGCGGGAGGCCATCCGCGAGCGCACGAAGTCCGCCACGACGTTCGGCTACGGCCCGCGCTACCTGCACTCGACGGGCCAGCTGCACAAGGGCGGCCCGGCCACGGGCCGGTTCCTGCAGCTCGTCCACCCGGCCGACGCGGACGAGGCCATCCCGGGGGCCGACTACGGCTTCGAGACGCTGAAGGCCGCCCAGGCCCTGGGCGACCTGCGCACCCTGCGCGCCCACGGCCTGCCCGCCGAGCGCATCACGCTGTCCGGCGACCCCGCGGCCGCCGTCCGTTCGCTCACCGACCGGATCAGGGGGCTCTAGTGGGGCAGATCGGCTTCATCGGCCTCGGCCGGATGGGCGGCAACATGGTCGCCCGGATCAAGCGGGACTCCGACCACGACGTCGTGGCGCTCGACCTCGACATGGAGGCCATCGCGCGCGCCGAGGGTGTCGGCGCCCAGGGGGCGAGCGACATGGCCGACATGGTGGCCAAGCTCCAGGCCCCGCGGATCATCTGGATCATGGTGCCGGCGGGCGGCCCCACGCAGAACACGGTGGACGAGCTCGCCGGCCTCCTGGAGGCCGGCGACACCATCGTGGACGGCGGCAACTCGAAGTGGACCGACGACAAGCTGCGGGCCGAGCAGCTCGAGCCGAAGGGCATCGCCTACGTCGACGTCGGCACGTCGGGCGGCGTCTGGGGGCTGGAGGTCGGCTACTGCATGATGGTCGGCGGCCCCGACGAGGCGATCGCGGGCCTCGCGCCCTTCCTGGACGTGCTCGCGCCGCCGCACACCGACGAGCACGGCCCGGGGTGGGGGCACATGGGTCCCACGGGCGCGGGGCACTACGTGAAGATGGTCCACAACGGCGTGGAATACGGGCTCATGCAGGCCTACGCCGAGGGCTTCGACCTCTTCGACAAGTCCGAGTACGAGCTGGACAACGCGAAGATCGCCCACCTGTGGATGCAGGGCTCCGTCGTCCGCTCGTGGCTGTGCGAGCTCGCCGCCCTGGCCTTCGAGCAGGACGGCAACGACCTGGCCGAGCTGACCCCCTTCACCGCGGACTCGGGCGAGGGGCGCTGGACCCTGGAGGACGCGATGGACAAGGACGTGCCGACCCCCGTCATGACCGGGGCCCTGCACGCGCGGTTCTACTCGCGCGGCAACGCGGACTACACGGGCCGGGTGCTCAGCGCCCTGCGCGCGCAGTTCGGCGGCCACGCCACCCAGCGGCGGGCCGACGGATGACCATC
>CADCWC010000262.1 GCA_902806305.1 uncultured Thermoleophilia bacterium
GAACTGCGCCTTGCCGCCCAGCGGCTGCTGGGTCACGAGCGAGTACGGGCCGGTCGAGCGCGCGTGGATCTTGTCGTCCACGAGGTGCAGGAGCTTCAGGATGTACATGTAGCCGACGGTGACCTTCTGGTCGTACGGCTCGCCGCTGCGCCCGTTCCAGAGCTGCAGCTTGCCGGAGACCCGCCGCCCGGTGCCGTCGTCGTCGTCGACCGAGAACTGCACGCGGGACGACTTGTGGGTCCCCTGCCAGTCGACGAGCGCCGAGTCGACGTCCTTGACGGTGGCGCCGTCGAACACCGGCGTCGCGATCCACTCCGGCGCGCCGCCGTGGTCGCCGTCGCGGTAGCGGGCGGCGAAGCCCAGGTGGCACTCCAGGATCTGGCCGATGTTCATGCGGCTCGGCACGCCGAGCGGGTTCAGGATCACGTCGACGGGCGTGCCGTCGGCCAGGAACGGCAGGTCCTCCTCGGGCACGATCTTCGAGATCACGCCCTTGTTGCCGTGCCGCCCCGCGAGCTTGTCGCCCTCGGCGATCTTGCGCTTCTTGGCCACGTAGACGCGGACCAGCTCGTTGACGCCCGCGGGCAGGTCGTCGCCGGCGTCGCGGCTGAAGATCTTCACGTCGATGACCTTGCCGCCCTCGCCGTGGGGCACCTTCAGCGAGGTGTCGCGGACCTCGCGCGCCTTCTCCTTGAAGATCGCGCGGATCAGCTTCTCCTCGGCCGTCAGCTCGGTCTCGCCCTTGGGCGTGACCTTGCCGACGAGCAGGTCGCCCGACCCGACCTCGGCGCCGATGCGCACGATGCCGCGGTCGTCGAGGTCCTTGAGCGACTCCTCCGAGCGGTTCGGGATGTCGCGCGTGATCTCCTCGTCGCCCAGCTTCGTGGTGCGGGCGTCGACCTCGTACTCGTGGATGTGCACCGAGGAGAGGACGTCGTCCTTGACGAGCCGCTCCGAGAGGATGATCGCGTCCTCGAAGTTGTAGCCCTCCCAGGACATGAAGGCCACGAGCAGGTTCTTGCCGAGGGCCAGCTCGCCCGTGTCGGTCGAGGAGCCGTCGGCCAGCACCTGGCCCGCCTCCACCGTCTGGCCGGCCAGCACGATCGGCTTCTGGTGGATCAGCGTGCCCTGGTTCGAGCGCATGAACTTGATGAACTCGTAGCGGTCGACGTCGCCGTCGGCCGTCTCGATCTCGATCCGGTCCGCGTCCACGTAGCGCACGGTCCCGGCCCGGTCGGCGAGCTTCACGTCGCCCGTGTCGACCGCCGCCCGGTACTCGAGCCCCGTCCCGACCGTGGGCGCCTCGGAGATGAGGAGCGGCACGGCCTGGCGCATCATGTTCGAGCCCATCAGGGCCCGGTTCGCGTCGTCGTGCTCGAGGAACGGGATCAGCGCCGTGGCCACCGAGACGATCTGCTCCGGCGCGACGTCCATGTAGTGGACCTCGGTCGGCGAGACCTGGTCGAACTCGCCCTGGCGGGAGCGGACGATCGCCGGGTCGACGAGGTTGCCCTCGGCGTCGATGTCGGCGCTCGCCTGGGCGATGATGTAGCGCTCCTCCTCGGAGGCGTCCAGGTAGTGCACCTCGTCGGTCGGCCGCCCGTCCTTGACCACCCGGTACGGCGACTGGATGAAGCCGTGCTCCGAGACGGTGGCGTAGGACGAGAGCGAGCCGATCAGGCCGATGTTCGGGCCCTCGGGCGTCTCGATCGGGCACATGCGCCCGTAGTGGGTCTTGTGGACGTCGCGCACCTCGATCGGCGCGCGCTCGCGGGTCAGGCCGCCCGCGCCGAGCGCCGACAGGCGCCTGCGGTGCGTGAGGCCGGACAGCGAGTTCGTCTGGTCCATGAACTGCGACAGCTGCGAGGAGCCGAAGAACTCCTTCAGCGCCGCCACGACCGGCCGGATGTTGATGATCGTCTGCGGCGTGATCGTGTCGACGTCCTCGGTCGTCATCCGCTCGCGGACGACGCGCTCCATGCGGTACAGGCCGACGCGGAACGCCTCCTGCACGAGCTCGCCGACCGTGCGCAGGCGCCGGTTGCCGAAGTGCTCGTACTCGTCGAGCTCGCGCCGGACCTCCTCGGGCCGCGGCATCGAGGCGGCCTCCTCGGCGTAGTCCTTCGCCTCCGGGTCGAGTCCGAGCTTCTGCGGGAGCGTGACGAGGCGCCGGATCAGCTCGATCAGGTCGCGCGTCGTCAGGACCCGCGTGTCGGCGTCGATGTCGAGGTCGAGCCGGACGTTCAGCTTGTACCGGCCGACCCGCGTGAGGTCGTAGCGCTTCGGGTCGAAGAACAGCGTGCGCAGGAGCGCCTTCGAGTTGTCGAGCGTCGGCGGCTCGCCGGGACGCTGCTTCTTGAAGACCTCGACGAGCGCCGCCTCGGGCGTCTTGGCCAGGTCCTTCTCGAGCGTCAGGTCGATCCACGGGTTCGCGAGGCCGGTCTCCGGGTCGCGGAACAGGTCGCGGATGCCGTCGTCCGTGATCGTGTCGATCTCGTCGCCCGTGACCTCGTCGCGCTGTGGCAGCGCCCGCAGGAGCGTCGTGACCGGCAGCTTGCGCTTGCGGTCGATGCGGACGAAGACCTGGCCCTTCTTGTCGATCTCGAGCTCGAGCCAGGAGCCGCGGGCGGGCATCAGGTTGGCCGCGAAGACCTGCTTCGTCGGGTCCTTCGGCTCCATGATGTAGGCGCCGGGCGAGCGCACCAGCTGCGTCACGACGACGCGCTCGGTGCCGTTGATGATGAACGTGCCCGCGTCCGTCATCAGCGGGATGTTGCCCATGAAGACCCGCTGCTCGCGGATCTCGCCGGTCGACTTGTTGACGAACCGCACCGTCATGAAGAGGGGCGCCTCGTACGTCAGGTCCTTCTCCCGGCACTCGCGCTGGGAGACCGCGGGCGGGTCGAAGGTGTAGTCGCCGAACTCCACGGCCAGCGAGCCGGTGTAGTCCTCGATCGGCGAGATGTCGTCGATCGTCTCCCGCATCCCCGTCTCCAGGAACTGCTGGAAGGACTGGCGCTGGATGTCGATCAGGTTCGGGACGTCAAGGACGCGGGCGAGCGGGGACTTCTCGAGGTGCGAGAAATTCCGTCGCCGGCGCGCGATCTGCGCGGCAGGAGCCAAGGGGGCGCTCTCTCCTCAGGGCTGTGAGTGGGCGGCACGCGTCGGCCGGCGAGGCTGACGCGGAATCACGGAGGTTACCACACGCGCGCAGGCCCAGCAAGGGCAGAGCCCCTCGGCGGCGCGTATCCCTGGGTGCCCCGGGGGCCAGGCCTCGAAGCTGGTCGCAGCGTACCATCGCCCTCCGACGGTCGCCACCCCGCGCCACAATTCGCCCGCCGTGTTGTAGTGTCCGCTCGTGCTGACGGTTCGCGAGGCAGCCGACCGCGCGGGACGGGATCCGGAGACCATCCGGCGCTGGATCCGGGACGGCCGGCTGCGGTCCCACCGCGACGGCCCGCGCCACCTCGTCGACCCGGACGACCTCGCCCGGCTCGTCGACCGGACCCCCGCACCGCTGCCCGCGGCCTGGGAGCGGACGACCTGGGGGGCGCCCCAGCCCGACTGGACGGCCCTCGTCCGGCGCTCGCGGGGCGGGCGGTCGTGACGAACCCCGTCGGAACGGGCTCCTGACGTGCTCGTCATCGACGCCACGGTGGCGCTCGCCGCATCGGCCGCCCCGCGCGGCTTCCGCGCCTTTCCCGACCCCGATCTCGTCGCCCCGCCGCTGATGTGGTCCGAGGCGCGCTCCGTGCTCCACGAGGCGGCCAGGCGCGGCGAGCTCACGGCCGCCGTCTCGCGACGGCTGCGGCGGGCCGTGGACGCGGCGCCCGTCGTCGAGCAGAGCCATCCGACGCTCGGGGACGCGGCCTGGGACGTGGCCGACCGGCTCGGGCTGTCCCGGACCTACGCCGCCGAGTACGTCGCGCTGGCCCGGCTGCTCGGCTGCCCGCTCGTCACCCTCGACGGCGACCTGCGGCTGCGGGCGCGGCACCTGACGCCGGTCCTCTGGCCGACGGAGCTCTGACGCCGCCCGACGTGGGGCTCGACTACGCTCGCCGGCCGATGCCCGCCGACGACGCCATCCGCCACTACCTCATGGACATGGACGGCGTGCTCGTCCACGAGGAGACGATGGTGCCGGGGGCGGACCGCTGGCTCGAGGAGCTCCGGGCGACCGGGATCCCGTTCCTGCTGCTGACGAACAACTCGATCTACACGCCCCGCGACCTGCAGGCGCGGCTGCGGCTGACCGGCCTCGACGTGCCGGCGGAGGCGATCTGGACGTCGGCCCTCGCCACGGCCCGGTTCCTCGACAGCCAGCGGCCCGGCGGCACGGCCTACGTCGTCGGCGAGGCCGGCCTGACGACCGCGCTGCACGACGTCGGCTACATCCTCTCCGAGCGCGAGCCGGACTACGTGGTCCTCGGCGAGACCCGCACCTACAGCTTCGAGAGCATCACCCGGGCGATCCGCCTCGTGGCCGGCGGCGCGCGCTTCATCGCGACGAACCCCGACGCGACCGGGCCCTCGCCGTTCGGGGTGACGCCGGCCACCGGCTCCGTGGCCGCGCTGATCAGCCGCGCCACCGGCGTCGCGCCCTACTTCGTCGGCAAGCCGAACCCGCTGATGATGCGCTCGGCGCTCCGCGCGATCGACGCGCACTCGGAGTCCACGGCCATGATCGGCGACCGGATGGACACGGACGTGATCGCCGGTCTGGAGGCGGGGCTGCGCACGATCCTGGTGCTGACCGGGATCACGGCGCGCGACGAGGCCGACCGCTTCCCGTACCGCCCGACGCGCGTGGTCGGCTCGGTCGCCGACCTCGTCGGCCAGGCCGGCGATCCGTTCGCCGCCGACCGGGCGACCGGCTAGCGCGCTCCGGCGATCCCGCGCGCCGCCGACGGGCGGGACCACGCTTCAGGTCGCGCCGGCCGAGCCGGGCGGCGCGCAGGACGGCGGTCCGGCAGCACCGGCGGACCGACCTGACCGGCCAGCGGATGACGGAGCAGCCAGAGCGAGGCCAGGCCCGCCCACTCGCCCCAGGGCTCGAGCAGCGCGGCCGTCTCGGCCGGCTCCACGCGGCGCCCGCGCAGGGCCCCGAGCAGCCGCACGAGGCCGAGGTCGCCGACGAGGCCGTGCTCCCACCGGCCGAGCCCGTAGACGCAGATGACGCCCGCCGACCACGGCCCGAGCGTGCGTTCCCGCTCCAGCCGACGGACCACGGCCGCGGTGGACGTCCGGCGGAGCCCCTCGAGATCGAGGAACCGCGGGACCCGGACGAGCGCGTCGGCCCGGCGGCCCGACAGGCCGCTCCGCTCCACCTCCGCTCCGGACAGCCCGGCCAGCAGATCCCGCGTGGGCGGGGCGCGGAGGTCGTCGACCGCCGGGCTGTGGCGCCGCAGGAAGCGGCCCTGGATGGCGCGACCCTCCCGGGACGTGATCAGCTGCTCCGAGAGCGCGCGGAGCAGCGCGTGGGCCACCGTCGAGACGCGCACGGGCCGGACGCCCGCCTGTCCGGTCGCCACGTCCCGCAGGAGCGGGTCCTGCGCGGCGCGACGGAGGAAGGGGCGCAGATCGTCGTCGAGGCAGAGCAGGAAGCGCAGCTCCTCGTGCGCCTGCTCGGCCGTGGCGGTCGGCAGGTGCGCGGCGAGCGTGCCGTCGACCCGCTGGTACACGCGGGCGCAGCCGCCGGAGGCCAGGACCAGGCGAAGGACGCCGCCCTCGAGGCGGCGGGTGGCGTCGGTGTGGCCACGGACGGACCGCTCGAGGCGGTAGGGCCCGGCGGGACGGAGCGTCGTCTCGATCACGCGGCCAGACTACGCCTGCCGCCGGTCGCCTCGCCCGCGGTGTGACCGGCCGCCTACAGTGTCGGCCGTGCCGGTCACGTCGCAGCTGCGCATCTACTCCATCCTGCCGGGTCAGATGGACGCGTTCGTCCGCGTCTTCCGCGAGCAGGTCGTGCCCGCGCG
>CADCWC010000263.1 GCA_902806305.1 uncultured Thermoleophilia bacterium
GGCCGCCGGCACGACGCGGGCCGCCCCGTGGCGCGCCGCGACGGCCTCGGCGTCGCGTCCGTGACGGTCGATCAGCGTGCAGACGCCGACGACCCGACCGAGCGGCGCGAGCGCCTCGTCGAGGCCCGGCGTGTCGACGGGATCGACGACGAGCACGCCGCCGTCCACGACGAGGGCGGTGGACGCACGACGCAGGCGCTCGTCGGGATCGGCGATCCAGACGAAGCTGCCCTGGTCGTCGAGGGGGTGTGTCTCCATGCCGGCAGCATACGCGCGGCCGGACCGCTCCCCGCTCGACAGTGCCTAGGAAACCAGGTCCGCGGCGTCCTCGAGGGCGTCGTCCGGGACGTCCCCGGCCACCTCGACGGGGTCGTCGAGCGCGGCCTCGAGGACGTCGACGATCTCTGCGTCGAGCTGGCGGCCCGCGACGCGACGGCACTCCTCGAGCGCCTCGGCGCGCGAGCGGGCGGGGGCGTAGACGGTCGTCCGCGTCATCACGTCGAACGCGTCCGCCACCGCGAGCAGGCGGGCGCCCTCCGGCACGGCGTCGCCCTCGACCCCGTCCGGGTAGCCCTGCCCGTCCGGCTGCTCGTGCTGCCCGCGGATCCAGGCGACCTGATCGGCTTCGAGCGCCTCGGCCGCGATCTGGGCCCCGAGCACGGCGTGTCGCCGGAGCTGCGTCAGGGCCGCCCGGTCGAGCGGTCCGGCGGCCGTGAGCACCTCGGCGGGGACGCCGACCTTGCCGATGTCGTGCACGAGCGCCGCCTCGCGGAGCCGCGCGGTCCGGGCGCGGTCCCAGCCGCGCCGGCGGGCCAACGCGCCCGCGAGCTCCGCGACGCGCTCGGAGTGCCCGGTCGTCCCGGGATCCTTGGCGTCGAGCACGCGCGCCAGCGCCCGGAGGCCTGCGAGCACCTGGAGGCGGTCCATCCGCTCCGCGCGCTCGTCGTGGGAGAACTGCTGGATCAGGTCGCGCGACCACCGGAAGGCCCCGTTGCGCCCGTGGCTCTTGGCCCAGTAGAGCGCCTCGTCGGCCAACCGCAGCAGCTCGTGGGCGTCGCGGGCGTCGCCGAGGTCGCAGACGCCCGCGGAGAGTCCGACGGCGGCGTGCCCGCTGAGCGGCTCGCGCGACACCGAGTGGCGGACCCGCTCGGCGAACGAGAACGCCCCCTCCGCATCGGTCTCCGGGAGCAGCGCGGCGAACTCGTCGCCGCCGAGCCGCGCCACGAGCTCGCCCTGGCGGTGGTGAGCGGCCAGCCGCCGGGCGAACGTGTCGAGCACCTGGTCGCCCGCCGCGTGGCCGTAGCTGTCGTTCAGCTCCTTGAACTTGTCGAGGTCGAACACGGCCACGGCCAGCGGCCGTCCGTACCGGTGGGCCCGCTCGACCTCGCCCGTCAGCCGCTCGTAGAAGGTGCGCCGGTTCGCGATGCCGGTCAGGGGGTCGGTCGCGGCGCGGCGCAGGAGGCGCTCGCGCTCGATCGCGTACCGCACGATCCGGCGCAGCATCCGTGGCGAGGCGTCGTCCTTCAACAGGTAGTCCTGGGCTCCCGCCTGGCCGACGCGGACCGCGAGCGCCTCGTCGTCGAGGCCGGTCAGCACGACGATCGGCGTCTCGGGCACCAGCCGACGCAGCTCGACGACGGTGTCGAGCCCGGTCGAGTCCGGCAGGCTCAGGTCGAGCAGCACGACGTCGTAGGACCGCTCGGCCAGCAGGGCGCTCGCGCCGTGGAGGGTCTGGGCGTGGGTCACGGCGCGCGTCAGGTTGGCGGCGTAGAGTGCCTCCATCATCAGGCCCGCCTCGGCCATGCTGTCCTCCACGAGCAGCACGCGCAGCTCACGGCGCTCGCCTGCCCCGGCCCCCGGGTCGCGCCGCATCACGCCGCGGGCTCCACGCGCGACGATCGCACCTCGGGCCCGGCGTCGGGCAGGGTGAACCGGAACACCGTCCCGCCGGTCGGATTCGGCTCGACCCAGATCCGGCCGCCGGAGCGCTCGACGATCTTGCGGCAGATGGCGAGGCCGATGCCCGTGCCGGCATACGCCTCGCGGGCGTGCAGTCGCTGGAACATCTCGAAGACGCGGTCCGCGTGGCGTGGCTCGATCCCGATGCCGTTGTCCGCGACCGAGAAGAGCCAGCCGCCCGGGGCCGCCTCCGCGGCGATGTGGACGCGCGGCGGCGTGTCCGGCCGCCGGAACTTGATCGCGTTGCCGATCAGGTTCTGGAACACCTGGCCGAGCTGGCCCTCGTCACCCGCCACCATCGGCAGCGCGCCCGCCGTCACGAGCGCCCCGCTCTCGGTGATGGTCCGGTCGAGGACGAGCATCGTCTGCCGCGCGACCTGCGCCGTGTCGACCGACTCCGTGCGGCTCGCGGCACCCGCGCGGGAGTACGTCAGCAGATCGTCGATCAGACTGCGCATCCGCTTCGTGCCGCTGAGCGCGTAGTCGATGTAGCCCTGGGCGTCCTCGTCGAGCTGTGGGCCGTACCGCGAGCGCAGCAGGCCGACGTAGCCCGAGACCACCCGGAGCGGCTCCGACAGGTCGTGGGAGGCGACGTAGGCGAAGCTCGACAGGTCGGCGTTCGAGCGCTCGAGGTCGGAGGCGCGCTCCTCCAGGCGGCGATGGGCGTCCGCGAGCGCCTCCGCGGCCTCCCGGCGCTCCGAGACGTCACGGGCCAGCAGGCTGTAGCCCTGGAGCCGTCCCGCCTCGTCGTGCAGCACGCTGATCGTCAGCTGGACCCAGACGGGCCGGCCGTCGGCTCGCCGGCGGCGGGCCTCTGTCACGGAGGTGCCGTCGGTCCGGGCCCGGGCCAGGTCCGCCTCGGGCACGCCCGCCTCCTGCTCCTCCTCCGTGTAGAAGGCGCGCATGTGGACCCCGATCGCCTGCTCGGCGGGGACGCCGCTCAGCTGCTCGGCGCCGCGGTTCCAGTTCGTCACGCGCCCGTCGAGGTCGACCATCACGAGCGAGTAGTCGCGCGCCCCTTCGACGAGGAGGCGGAGCTGCTGCTCGCTCGCCCGCAGTGCGGCGTTCTTCTCGAACAGGTCGATGAAGACGCCGACCTTCGAGCGCAGCACCGTCGGGTCGAACGGCTTGAACAGGTAGTCGACGGCGCCGGACTCGTAGCCGCGGAAGACGTGGCGCTGCTCGGTGTTGAGCGCGGTCAGGAAGATGATCGGCACGGAGCGGGTGCGCTCCAGGCGCTTGATGTAGTCGGCCGTCTCGTACCCGTCCATGCCCGGCATCTGGACGTCGAGGAGGATCAGGGCGTAGTCGTCGGTCAGGAGCCGCTTCAGCGCCTCGTCGCCGGACCCCGCACGCACGAGCGTCCGCCCGAGCGGCTCGAGCACGGCCTCCAGCGCGAGCAGGTTCTCGGGACGGTCGTCGACGAGGAGGATGCGCGTCACGGTCATGCCGCGCCCCGGGGCGCGAGCCGACGACCGGTCCGGCAGACCTCGGCCAGCGCGCGGGCGAGGTCGTCGAGCGCGACGACGGCGTCGGCGACCCCCGCGGCGATCGCCGCCTCGGGCATGCGCCGGCTGGCGGCCGTCGCCGGGTGCTGGACGAGCGTCGTGCCGCCCTCCGCCCGGATGCGGGCGAGCCCGGCCGTGCCGTCGCTGTTGGCCCCTGTCAGCAGCACGCCGAGGACCCGCTCGCGGTAGACCTCGGCGGCCGACTCGAACAGCACGTCGATCGACGGTCGCGCGTGCTGCACCCGCTCGTCGACGGACAGCTCGAAGCCGGTCGGGGCGACGAGCAGGTGGTAGTCGGCGGGGGCCAGGTAGACCCGTCCCGGCTCGATCGGGTCCTTGTCCTCGGCCTCCTGGACCGGCAGCGCGGTCGCCGCCTGCAGCGAGCCGACGAGCAGGTCCGGCGCCTGGACCCCCCGGTGTTGGGCGACCGCGACCGCCGCGTCGAAGTCGGCGGGCAGACCGCGCAGGAGCGTCGAGACGGCGTGGAGGCCGCCCCACGAGGCGCCGACGACGACGAGGTCGACGCGCATCAGCACACCTTCCGGTAGAGCTTCTCGCGCCCGTCGAGGTCCTCGTAGCAGCGCTCGTGGCGCGTGAAGCGGATCGACTCCTTGCGGCCCAGGGCGAGGACGCCGAAGTTCGCGAGGCTCTCGTGGAGCAGGGAGTGGACGCGGTCCTGGAGCGTTCGGCCGAAGTAGATCATCACGTTCCGGCACATGACCACGTGGAACTCGTTGAACGAGCGGTCCGAGACGAGGTTGTGCTGTGCGAAGACGATGTTCCGGGCCAGCTCGGGACGCAGCGTGCAGCCGTCCCGGTCCGTGTCGAAGTAGTCGAGCAGACCCGCGGTCCCGCCCGCCTGCCGATAGGCCTCGTCGTAGGACTCGAGCCGCTCCCCCGGCAGCGTCCCGGCTCGCGCCCGCTGGACGACCCTGGCGTTGACGTCGGTGCCGTAGAGTCGCACGCGCTCGAGCAGCCCGGCCTCGTGCAGCACGATCGCGACGGAGTAGGTCTCCTCCCCGGTCGAGCAGCCGGCGTTCCAGATCCGGATGAAGGGATACGTGCGCAGGTGCGGCACCACGTTGTCCCTGAAGCTCCGGTAGAAGGTCGGATCGCGGAACATCGACGTGACGTTGACCGACAGGTCACGGAGCAGGCGGTCCATCGCCGAGGGGTCGTGCAGCACACGGTCCTGGAGCGCCGAGATCGTCTCCAGCCCCTCCTCCTGGACGCGCCGCCACAGTCGTCGCCGGAGCGACCCGACGGCGTACTCGCGGAAGTCGAAGCTGTAGCGGCGGTAGATCGCCTCCAGCAGCAGCTCGACCTCGAGCGCCTCGAGCTCGGCGTCCCGGGGGCGGGCGGCGAGCTCGAGGGATCCGTCCGGACCGTCAGCCATCCAGCCACACCCGCATCAGCGACAGCAGCTGGTCGATGTCGAGCGGCTTCGTGATGTAGTCCGACGCGCCGGCCGCGATGCTCTTCTCGCGGTCGCCCTTCATCGCCTTGGCGGTCAGCGAGATGATCGGCAGGCCGGCGTGCTCCGGCATCCGCCGGATCGCCTCCGTCGTCTCGTAGCCGTCCATCTCCGGCATCATCACGTCCATCAGGACGAGGTCGACGTCGGGGTTCCGCCGCAGCGTCTCGAGCCCGTCGCGACCGTTCTCGGCGAAGAGGACGTCCATCCCACGACTCTCGAGTGCACTGCCGAGCGCGAAGACGTTGCGGATGTCGTCGTCGACGACGAGCACCTTGCGACCGGCGAACGCCGCGTCCGAGCTGTGCAGCTGGTCCAGCATCCGCCGCTTGGCGACCGGCAGGCGCGCCGTCGCCCGGTGGAGGAAGAGCGCCGTCTCGTCCAGCAGCCGCTCCGGCGAGCGGGCGTCCTTGACGACCACCGTCTCGGCGTAGCGGGCGAGCTCGATCTCCTCCTGCCGCGTGAGGTCCTGAGCGGTGTAGACGATCACCGGCAGGTCGCGCAGAGCCTCGGCCGCGTGCAGCCGTTCGAGCAGCGTGAACCCGGACTCCCCGCCGAGCCGCAGGTCGAGGACCATGCAGTCGACCGG
Source organism: uncultured Thermoleophilia bacterium (assembly GCA_902806305.1). GTDB lineage: Bacteria > Actinomycetota > Thermoleophilia > Gaiellales > F1-60-MAGs149 > CADCWC01. The sequence goes on from CADCWC010000263.1 coordinate 5,531, forward strand.
GGAGGCCTCGAGGGACTCGACGGCCGCGTCGGCCGTGGCCACGGCCGTGATCTGGACGTCCTCGCCCCCGAGGAGCTCGGTCAGCTCGAGCCGCACGTGCTCGTCGTCGTCGACCACGAGCAGGTGCTTGACGGGCCGCTCGGCGAAGCGCAGCAGCTCGTCGAGCGCCTCGGTCAGTGCCTCCCGGTCCGCCGGACGCGCCAGGTGCTGCGCCGCCCCGCGGCCGAGCAGCTCCTGCCTGCGGTCGGAGGACGCGAGTGCGAGCACCGCGATGTGCCGGGTGGCGGGGTGGCGCTTCAGCACCTCGAGCGCGGAGGCGCCGCCCGCGACGCGGAGGTCGGCGTCGAGGAGCACGGCGTCCGGCCGGAGCGCCCGGGCGAGCGCGACGGACGCGTCACCGCCGAGCGTCGCCACCGTCTTCAGGCCCG
>CADCWC010000264.1 GCA_902806305.1 uncultured Thermoleophilia bacterium
GTCGCGTGGCGCCGGCGCGGCGTTCGTCCGCTGCGACGTCTCGGACCCCGACGACGTCGAGCGCGCGACCGCCACGGCGGCCGAGCGCTTCGGCCGGCTCGACATCGTCTTCGCCAACGCGGGCGTCAACGGCGTCTGGGCCCCCATCGAGGACCTGACCCCGGACGAGTGGGACGCCACGCTCGCCATCAACCTCAAGGGCACGTTCCTGACCGTCCGCGCGGCGATCCCCCACCTCCGCGCCGCGGGCGGCGGCAGCATCATCGTGACCGCGAGCGTCAACGGCACGCGGACGTTCTCGACCCCGGGCGCCTCGGCCTACAGCGCCTCGAAGGCCGGGCAGGTGGCCTTCGCGCGGATGGCCGCGCTCGAGCTGGGCCGCCACGGGATCCGGGTCAACTCGGTGCTCCCGGGCCGCATCCACACGAACATCGACGAGCGCACGGAGAAGCGGAACACCGACGAGATCGAGATCGAGATGGAGCTCCCGGAGGGCATCCCGGCCATCGACGGCGGCGTCGGGGAGCCCGCGGAGGTGGCCGACACGTGCCTGTTCCTGGCCTCGGATCTCGCCCGCCACGTCTCGGGCGTCGAGATCTACGTCGACGGAGGGGCGTCGCTGCTCCGCTGAGCGGTCGCCCGTCCGAGGCACCCCGTGGACAGCCGGACGGCCGCGCCGTAGCGTTCGCCCGGTCAGGACGTCGGCGAGCACGAGGAGGAGCCCATGGGCGCGGGCGCGATGCTGGAGGCGGTGACGGCCGGCGACGCGGCCGCGGTCCGTCGGGTGCTCGAGACCGAGCCGGAACGGGCCCGCGAGCGCGGCTCGGACGGCGTCTCGGCCCTGCTCCAGGCGCGCTACCGGGACCGGATGGACCTGGTGGCGCTCCTGCGTCCGGCAGCCGAGCCGCTCGACCTGCACGAGGCGGCGGCGCTCGCGGACACCGAGCGGCTGCGGACGCTCCTCGCCGAGGGCGTCGACGTCCGGGCCCCGAGCGCGGACGGGTTCACGGCGCTCCACCTGGCCGCCTTCTTCGCGGGACCGGCGAGCGTCCGGCTGCTGCTGGAGGCGGGCGCCGATCCCGACGCCGTGGCCGCGAACCCGATGCGGGTCCGGCCGCTCCACTCCGCGGCGGCGGCGCGGGACGCCGTCTCGGTCGAGGCCCTCCTCGCGGCGGGTGCGACGGTCGACGCCGAGCAGCAGGGCGGGTTCACGCCGCTGATGGCCGCGACGCACAACGGCGACGCGGCGAGCGTCCGTGCGCTCGTCGCGGCCGGAGCCGACGCGGACCGGCCGAGCGAGGCCGGTCGGACCGCCCGCGACCTCGCCGACCCGTCCGTGCGCGACCTCCTCGACGACCGCTGAGGCCGTCCGCGGCCGCGTTCCCCGGCCGAGCGCGGCAACGGTCAAGCCCGCCCCGAGCCGTGCCGATACCGGCCTCATGGACGCTCCCAAACGCCTCGCCCTCGTGACCGACCGGGTCCAGCGGGCCCTCGTCAAGGGTCTGCCCACGGACGACCTGCGCCGCGACCTCGATCACGCCTTCGCCGAGACGCTCGACGTCCTCGACGCGGGCGAGCAGGACGAGGACACGATGCTCTACCGGTTCGAGCTCGTGGCCGGCTACGGCGACCTGATGCGCTCCCTCGACGAGTGCGAGGACCTCGCGGCCTGACGCTGCGCCTCCCGGCGACGCCGTCGCCCGCCGCTCGGGGCCCGCGAGCCCGGCCCGCCGACCGACGGTAGACTCGCCCGCGGATGCGGCAGCCGGCGGTCCCCTCGGCCCTCTCCGCGGCCCTCGCCTTCGCCGCCTACCTCGTCGCCTCCGTCGCGCTCTTCGGCCGGGAGGTCCTGGAGCGCCCGACGAGCACGGTCGTCGGCTCCTTCGGCGGTGACCAGAGCTTCTTCCTGTGGTCGCTGGTCCACTGGACGCGGGTGCTCGGAGGGGACGAGCACCCGTTCCTGACCGAGTTGATCTACGCGCCGGACGGCTTCAACGTCGCGTGGTCGACGACGATCCCCGGTCCGGCGCTCGTGGCCGCGCCGCTCACGCTGACCGTCGGGCCGGTCGCCACGTACAACGTCCTGGCCCTGCTCGCTCCGGCGCTCTCGGCCCTGACGGCGTTCCTGCTGGCCCGGCGGCTGACCGGCTCGACGCCCGCCGCGCTGGCCGCGGGCTGGCTGTTCGGCTTCTCGACGTACACCGTCGGGCAGACGCTGAACCACCTGAATCTGGCGCTCGTCTGGCTCCTGCCGCTCGCCGTCCTGCTCGTCCTGCGCCGCCGCGACGGTGACCTGGGGCGCCGCGCCTTCGTGGCGCTGCTGGCCCTCGTCCTCGTGGGCCAGTTCCTGACCTTCCCCGAGGTCTTCGCCACCATGAGCGTGATCGGCGCGGCGGCGTTCGCCGTGGGCGTCGCGCTGTCGACCGGCCGCGACCGGGCGCGGATCGTGGCGCTCGGCCCGGAGATCGGCGCGGCCTACGTCGTCGCGCTCGTCGCCCTGAGCCCCTACCTCTACTTCATGCTCGCCCACCCGAATCCGATCGAGGAGGGGCTCGCCCCCGGGTTCTACAGCGTCGACCTCGAGAACCTGGTCGTCCCGACGGCCGTCACCGCGCTCGGCGGCGAGCGCTTCGCCGAGCGCTCGGCCCGCTTCACCGGCAACCTGACCGAGCAGCTCGCGTACCTGGGGCCGATCGTGCCGCTGCTCGTGGTGGCCGCGATGGTCACGCTGCGGCGCCGGCGGGCGGCCTGGGTGCTGCTCCTCGTGGGGCTCGTGGCGCTGCTCGCCGCGCTCGGCCCGCGGCTCGTGGTGGCGGGCGAGCCGGGCCTGCGGCTGCCGTGGAGCCTCGCGCTCGAGCTGCCGCTCCTGCGCTACGCGCTGCCGACGCGCATCGTGGTGTTCCTCTGGCTGGCGGTCGCGCTGCTCGTCGCGCTCTGGCTCGCCGCGCCCGGCCGCCTCCGGGCGGTGCGGGCGCTCGCGGTGGTGCTCGCGGCCGTGACGCTGTGGCCGAGCCAGGCGGAGCGGCCCGCCACCGGTCGGACGTGGTGGAGCACCGAGATGGACGCGCCCGCCCTGTTCGACGACGCGCGGGTCCGAGCGGAGCTGGAGCAGGGCGAGACCGCGCTCGTGCTGCCGTTCGGCTTCCTCGGCGAGAGCATGTGGTGGCAGGCCTCGACGGACATGTGGTTCCGGATGGCGGGCGGCTACGCGGCGTCCGTGCTGCCCGACCCCTACGCCGCCTACCCGATCGTCCGCACGTTCCTCGGCGGCGCGGCGCCCCCCGACGCGCCCGGTGAGCTCCGGCGCTTCCTGCGCGACAAGGGCGTCACGGTGGTGCTCCTCGAGCCGCGCCGGGGCGGAGCGCTCCGCCCGCTGATCGAGACGCTCGAGGTGACGCCTCGCCTGGAAGGCGGGATGCTCGTCTACGACCTTCCCCGCTGAGCAGCGGTCGAGGCCTCGTCCCGCGGCCGTCCGCCCCGACCCCCAGGGCGAAAGGCATCCTGCTCCGTACAGTTGGACGCGGCGCTCCGTGCAATTGGACGTGGCGCTTCGTGCAGTTGGACGGACGGCCGACGGCGGCGGTCGGGGCGGCGCGGGTCGCGTGTCACGATGGGACGCGCGACGGACGAGGGGTGGCGACGGATGGGTGCAGACGAGAGGTTCGACGCGGTGATCCTCGGCGCCGGCCCGGGCGGCGAGACGGTGGCCCGTCGTCTCGGTCAGGCCGGCCGGCGGGTGGCGCTCGTCGAGCGCGAGCTCGTCGGCGGCGAATGCGCCTACTGGGCCTGCGTGCCGTCGAAGACGCTGCTCCGCGCGCCGGAGGCCCGGGTCGAGGCACGCCGGATCGACGGCCTCGCCGAGCCGTCGCAGCGCTGGCCCGAGATCGCCCGCTACCGCGACCACATGATCCACGGGCTCGACGACGCGAAGAAGGCCGCCGAGATGGAGGGGCACGGCGCCACCCTCGTCAGGGGTCGCGGGCGGATCGCCGGACCGGGCCGCGTCGTCGTCGGCGACCGGACGCTCACGGCGGGGCAGCTCGTCGTGGCCACCGGCTCGGCCGACGACGTGCCGCCGATCGCGGGCCTCGAGGCGGTCCCGGTCTGGGCGAACCGCGAGCTGTACACCATGCGCCGGCCGCCGGAGGACGCGATCGTCATCGGCGGCGGCCCCGTCGGTCTCGAGTCGGCGCAGATGCTGCGTCGCTACGGCTGCGGGGTGACGATCGTCGAGATCGCAGACCGGCTCCTGGCCCGCGAGGACCCGGAGACCGGCGAGCTGCTCGCCCGGACGCTGGCCGCGGAGGGCGTCATGCTGCGGCTCGGCGTCAAGCCCGTCCGGGTCGAGGACGACGGCGGCCGCGTCGTCCTGCACCTCGAGGGCGGCGAGCGGCTCGAGGCCGAGCGGCTGGTGTGCGTCGCCGGCCGCCGGCCGCGGGTCGAGGACCTCGGGCTGGAGACGGTCGGCATCGCGCCGGGCCCGGAGGGCCAGGTCGTGGTCGACGACCGCCGCCGCGCGGGCGACGGCGTCTGGGCCGTCGGTGACGTCACGGGCGTCCTGCCGTTCACGCACGTGGCGCACTACCAGGGCGACGTGGCCGCCGACGACATGCTCGGCACGCCGCGGACCGCCGACTACCGCGCCGTGCCGCGCGTGGTGTACTCGGACCCCGAGGTCGCCACCGTGGGCCTGACGCGGGAGGAGGCCGAGGCGGCGGGGATCGACGCGGCCGAGGGCACCGTGGCGCTCGGGACCCTGGCGCGCGTCGACACCTACGGCGTCGGGCTCGAGGGGTTCATGACCGTCCGCGCCGACCGGGCGACGGGCGTGCTGGTCGGCGCGACCGCCGTGGGGCCACTCGCCTCGGAGTGGATCGGCTCGGCCGTCCTGGCCGTCAAGGCCCGGATCCCGGTCGCGACGCTCCTCGACACGCCCATGCAGTTCCCCACGTTCGGCGAGGCCCTGTCCTACGCGGTCCGGGACCTCGACCTCTGACGGAGCTCGGGCGCCGCGTCGCCTCGACCGGTCCGACGACCGTCGCGCGGTACGCTGGAGCCATGACGGAGACGAGGCAGGTCACGAAGACCGACGAGGAGTGGCGGGCGGAGCTCACGCCCGAGCAGTACGAGATCCTCCGGCGGCACGGGACGGAGCGGGCGTGGACCGGTCGCTACGTCGACTCCAAGGCCGACGGCACGTACGCGTGCGCGGCCTGCGGGAACGAGCTGTTCTCGTCCGAGACGAAGTTCGAGTCGGGCACCGGCTGGCCGAGCTTCACGGAGCCGGCCGACCGCGCCAACGTCGAGCTGAAGGAGGACCGGAGCTACGGCATGCGGCGCACCGAGGTCCTGTGTGCGCGCTGCGGCGGGCACCTCGGGCACGTCTTCCCCGACGGCCCCGGCGAGACCGGCGAGCGGTTCTGCATCAACTCGGCCGCGCTCCAGCTGCACGAGCGGTCGGGCTCCTAGCCCGGTCGGTCGTCCTCCGAGGCGGTCGCGACGCCCTCGAAGTGCGCGGACGCCTCGGCGGCGCCCGCCGGGTGGAGCAGGAAGCCGTCGATCCACTCCTCCACCCCGGGCAGCCCGCCCGCGCGCAGCCGCGCCGCGGCGGCCTCGACGTCGTAAGCGGTGGTCCGGAGCTCGACCTCCGGACCGAGCAGCGCCCAGCGCGCGCCGGGCGTGTCCTCGTACGGCATCCCGACGCTGCCGGGGTTGACCACCCGGACGCCGTCGACCGTCCGGTCGAACTGCACGTGCGTGTGGCCGAGGACGACGGTCCGCTCCGCCACGTCGACGAGCATCGGCCGGAGCCGTCCGGCGGGCGTCAGCCGCGTCACGATCTCCTCGTCGCTGCGGGGCGAGCCGTGGCCGAACAGCGTCGGACCGAGCCCGGCCACGTCGAGCGCGACCGTGGTCGGCAACGCGGCCAGGCGCTCCACCCGCTCG
>CADCWC010000265.1 GCA_902806305.1 uncultured Thermoleophilia bacterium
CCGCGGCCGACCGGGCGACTCGGCCTGGGTGGCGCAGCGCCCGCGGAGCGCCGGCTAGCGGTCGACGACCCCGTCAGAGCCGCCTGCGTCGTGCCTCCCACAGCGCGACGGTCCCGGCCATGGCCACGTTCAGCGAGTCGACGGCGGACTCCTGGGGGATCCGGCAGACGAGGTCGGCCGTGTCCAGCACCTCCCCCGGCAGGCCGTCGCGCTCGGCGCCGAGCAGGAACGTCACCGGCCCGTCGAGCGCTGCGTCCTGGAGCGGCCCGCCGCGGCCGTCGAGCGCCACGCGGCGCGAGGGCCCGGTCGGCGCGGCGTCGACCGGCCCGAGCGGCACGGCGAAGACGGCGCCCATCGAGGCGCGCAGCGCCTTCGGGCCGAACGGGTCCGCGCAGCCGCTGCCCAGGCGCACGACGCCCGGTCCGAGGGCGCCCACGCTCCGCACCAGCGTCCCGATGTTGCCGGGGTCGCCGACGCCGTGGAGCTCGAGCGCCACGGCGGGGGGCTCGGCCGGCTGTCGGGGGAGGTCGTGGACCCTGAACGTCGCGATGACGCGGGCGGCGTGGCCGAGCGTGCCGATGGGGGCGAGCAGGGCCCGGGGGGCGAGGGCGGCCCGACGGCCGAAGCGCTCGAGGTCGACGCCGGCCGGCGGTGCCTCCTCGTCGACGAGCACGTCGACCGGGTCGACGCCCGCGGCCAGCGCGGCCGCGAGCAGGTCCTCGCCCTCCGTGACGAACAGTCCGAGCGAGGCGCGGGCCCGCCGGCCTGCGAGCAGGCGGCGGGCCCGACTGAGCCGCTCGTTCCGAGGGCTCGCGATGCGCTCCACGCCGGACCGGGGAGCGGTCAGCGACCCAGCGCGAGCTTCGCCCGCTCGGCGATGGCGCCGAAAGCCACCGCGTCCGTGGCGGCGAGGTCGGCCAGGATCTTCCGGTCCACCTCGACCTCGGCGAGCTTCAGGCCGTGCATCAGCTGCGAGTAGGACAGGCCGTGCAACCGCGCGCCGGCGTTGATCCTGACGATCCACAGGCGGCGGAAGTCGCGCTTGCGGTTGCGGCGGTCACGGTAGGCATAGTTGCCCGACTTCATGACCTGCTCTTTGGCCTTCTTGTAGGTCTTCGACTTCAGACCCCAGTACCCGGACGCCTGCTCGAGGACGTCGCGGCGCTTCTTCTGGGCGTGGACGCTGCGCTTCACGCGTGGCATGGCGGGTCCCCTACCGGAGGCCGAGGAGGCGCAGGGCCTCCGGCCGGTCGTTGGTGGCGAGCGGCTGGTCCTGCGAGAGCTTGCGACGCCGCTTCGGCGACATCTTGCCCCGCAGGTGGCTCTCGTTGGCCTGGCGGCGCTTCAGCTTGCCCGTCGCCGTGAGCTTGATCCGCTTCTTGGCGGACGAGTTCGTCCTGATCTTCGGCATCGTCTTCCTCTCCTCCGCGCGTCGCACGCGGTCGTCCGTCCCCGCAGCGGGGATTCGCGGACCTCTCAGATTGCTCCCCGCGCCGCGAAGGGCGGGCGGGTCCTACGTCTCGGCGGTCGCCGCCGGCGCGGCAGTGGGCGCCGCGACCGGGGCGGCCGGGGTGTCGCTCGTCGGCGCGGCGTCGCCGCCACTGCGCGCGGCCCCGTCGTCCGGACGGGCGGCGTCCGCAGGACGCTCGATCCGCTCCTTGACCGGCGCCAGCATCATCACCATGTTCCGGCCGTCCTGGAGCGGCTCGGACTCGATCACGCCGATCTCCTTGAGCTCCGTGGCCAGCCGCAGCAGCAGGTTGCGCCCACGCTCCGGATGGGTCGTCTCGCGCCCGCGGAACATGATCGTGACCTTGACCTTGTCGCGGTTCTGCAGGAAGCGGGCGACGTGGCCCTTCTTCGTCTCGTAGTCGTGCTGGCCGACCTTCGGCCGCAGCTTGATCTCCTTGATCGTGATGGTGCTCTGGTGCTTGCGCGCCAGCTTCGCCTTCTGCTCCTGCTCGTACTTGTACTTCGAGTAGTCCATCACCCGGCAGACGGGCGGACGGGCCTCGGGAGCGACCTCGACCAGGTCGAGGTTCTTCGCCCAGGCGTACTCGAGCGCCTCGTCTCGGCTCTTGATGCCGATCTGCTCGCCGTCGTCGTCGATCAGCCGCACCTGCGGGACGCGAATGGCCTCGTTGATGCGGGTCTGCGGCTCGGCCGGGGCCCGTTCGGGGCCTCGACGAGGCCTCAAGAGATGTCCTCCGTGGACAAGATGTCCGGTTCTCCGTTCGTCGGTGTTGGGGCGACCGCTTCCGGTGCCGCACCCGTTCCACCGGTCGGAGGACCGGCGGACGCGTCCCGGAGGACGACGGACCGACGGTCGGAGCGACATGGTGACCAGCGCGCCACGTGACGAGCGGCTGGTGAGGGCGGGTGACGCGCCTTCTTGGTCCGCTACAGGGTAGCAGTCGTCACGACCGACCTGAAGTGCCGCCCTGGACGACCCGGGAGGAACCACGGGACGCCTGCGTCAGACCGGGACGCGCCGCTCCCCCACCTCGGCCCGCAGATCCCGGATGAGCCCCGCCAGGTCGTGCGCGCCGAGGTCGCGGCGGCCGTGGCGGCGCACGGACACCTGGCCCGTCTCCTGCTCGCGGTCGCCGACGACGAGCATGACGGGCACCTTGGAGGACTCGGCCTCCGCGATCTTCTTTCCCACCGACTCGCCGCGCAGGTCCGCACGGGCCCGCAGGCCCGCCGTCCGGAGCCGGCCGACGACCTCCTCGACGTAGGACTCGTGCCGGTCCGCGATCGGCAGGACGAGCACCTGGTCGGGCGCCAGCCAGAGCGGCAGATCGCCACCGGTGTCCTCGAGCAGGATGCCGATGAAGCGCTCGTACGAGCCGAACAGCGCGCGGTGGAGCATCACGACGCGGTGCTCGCCGTTGTCTGCGCCCGTGTAGGTGAGGTCGAAGCGCTCGGGGAGCTGGAAGTCCATCTGCACCGTGCCGAGCTGCCACGAGCGACCGAGCGAGTCCGTCATGTGCAGATCGATCTTCGGTCCGTAGAAGGCGCCGTCGCCCTCGTTCACGGCGTACACGAGGCCCTTGTCGTCCAGGGCTCGGGCGAGCAGCGCCTCCGCCTCGTCCCACTGCGCGTCGTCGCCCATGCGCTCGGGAGGGCGCGTCGAGAGCTCGACGGTCGTCTCGATGCCGAACTGCGCGTACGTCTCGAAGGCCATGTCGAGGCAGCCCTTCGCCTCGTCGAGCGCCTGCTCGGGCGTGCAGAAGATGTGTGCGTCGTCCTGCACGAAGTGGCGCACGCGAAGCAGGCCGTGCAGCGCCCCGGAGAGCTCGTTCCGGTGCAGGAGGCCGGGCTCGCTGTAGCGCTGGGGCAGGTCGCGGTACGACCACCGCTGCAGCTTGAAGAGCTGGGCGTGGCCGGGGCAGTTCATCGGCTTGAGTCCCATCGGCCGCCCCTCGGCCTCGGTGACGAACATGTGGTCCCGGTACTTGAACCAGTGCCCGGAGGTCTTCCACAGCTCGGCGTCGTAGAGCTGCGGCGTCTTGACCTCGGTGTAGCCGTGGGCGTCGCACATCTCCCGCGACAGGCCTACGAGCTGGTTGAAGATGCGGGTGCCGTTCGGCAGCCAGAAGGCGGTGCCCGCCGCCACGTCCGAGAACGTGAACAGCCCGAGCTCGGGTCCGAGCCGCCGATGGTCCCGGCGCTTCGCCTCCTCGATCCGGTGCAGGTGCGCCTCGAGGTCGGCCGGCTTCCAGAACGCGGTGCCGTAGACCCGTGTCAGCTGCGGGCGCGACGAGTCGCCGAGCCAGTACGCGCCCGCGAGCGACTGCAGCCGGAAGGCCTTGATCGGCTTCGACGTCTGCAGATGCGGGCCCCGGCACAGGTCGACGAAGTCTCCCTGGCGGTAGAACGAGATCGGCACGTCCGCGGGGAGCCGGTCGATGGCCTCGACCTTGTAGACCTCGCCCTCCGCCTCGAAACGCGCCCGCGCCTCGGCCCGCGGGACCTCGCTGCGCACGAAGGCCCACTCCCCGGCGGCGAGGATGCGGCGCATCTCCGCCTCGAGCCGCTCGAGATCGGCGTCGGTGATGGGCTCCGGGAACTCGAAGTCGTAGTAGAAGCCGTTGTCGATGGGTGGTCCGAAGGCCACCTTGACGCCGGGGAACAGGTGTCGCGCCGCCTCGGCGAGCACGTGGGCGGTCGAGTGGCGGAGCACCGGCAGCGCCTCGTCGTCGCCGACGCGCAGCACCTGCAGCCGGTCCCCGTCGGCGAGCGGCAGCCGCAGGTCGCGAAGCTCGCCGTTGACCTTGACGGCCGCCGTGGCGGCCGCGAGGCGCGGGCCGATGGCGGCGGCGGCGTCGAGACCCGTCGCCCCGTCGGGCAGCTCGAGCGCCGTGTCGTCGGGGAGCAGGATCCGCATGGCGGGCCACTGTACCAACGGCTCGCGGGCGTTCCGGAGGCGCCCGCCGGCACGTCCCAGGACCGGCTGACGGCAGGGCCGCCGTCAACGTCCTGCACGGGCTCCGGGGCCGACCGGCGGGGCGTCCGACGACCGGGTGAACCTCCGACGCGTCCGCACCGTACCTCCATCGTCCGACGCTTCCCCATCGCGGGGGGCACCGACCGGCCGCCGGGCCGCGTTCCCCCAGACGCGAGCCCGGCGACCGCCGGGCCGCGGCGCGGTCCGCCTCCTGCGCGACGGTCAGGAGGCGGGCCGGCGCCCGCGCTCGGTCGCCGGCGGCTCGTAGCGGTGCAGGGCCTCCGCGGCCCGTCGCAGCGCGTCCCGGTCGTAGGCGAACGGCTCGGCGTTCGGCACCGGCGGTGCCGGGCCGACGATCGGGTCCTCGCCGAGCAGCGCGTTCTCCGTGTAGCGGATCGGCTGGTCGTGCGTGATGACGAGCACGGGCGCGGCCTCCGCGGCAGCCAGCGTGTCGAGGCCGCGACCGTAGCGACGGGCGACGACGAGGCGGGACTCGCCGCCCTCGGGAGCGACATCGACCCCGAAGCGGCGGCGCCAGGCGCGGTACTCGTCGCGGTGCCGCCCCTCGAAGGTGCCGATGTCGATGTCGTCCAGCTCGGCCAGGACCTGCGGGACACGGTCCGGGACCAGGATCGCGGCCGACTGGACGGTGCGCCGGAACCGGGTCACGAACACCTCGGCCCAGGCGACGGCGCCGATCAGCGCCACGAGCGCGCGACACTGCTCCCGACCCCGCTCGGAGAGCGAGACGTCGACGGTCGGGTCGCCGTTCAGCTGGTGGGTCGCGTTGTAGGTCGTCTCGCCGTGCCGGACGAGCACGGCGTGGGCGGCCCGGAGCCGCTCGGGGTCGGTCGTGGGCGGCACCGTCAGACGCCCGCCGGAGTCGCGCCCTCGAGCCGCTCGAGCACCCGCCGGTCGATGTCCTCGATCGACGTGCCCAGCAGCAGCTCGAGCGCCTCCTCGACCCGGGCCACGGCATGCACGTCGAAGCGGCCCGCCGCCGCGTCGGCCGCGAGCGCGGCCGGCAGCATGAGCGTGCCGACCTCGACGGCGGGCACGACGGCCCCGTGGACGCCTGCCCCGTCGGTCCGCGTCAGGAGGTCGTGCAAGGCGCGGAGCCGATCCGGCAGCGCACCCGCGGGTCCCACGTCGCCGAGCGCGTCGACGGTCCCCGCGACGACGAGCGAGGGCCCGACCGGCAGGTCGGCGAGGGCGGAGACGAGCGCCACCACCTCGGCGAGGGTCGCGGCGCCGGTCGGAAGCGGGACCAGCCCGTCCACGCCGGCGGCGGTCAGGGTCGCGGTCAGCGCGCGAGCCGGGTGGCGCGCGCGAAGCCACCCGGCCAGGACCAGGGCGCCCGCGTCCGCTCCTTGCCGCTACCCCGCGCCCGCGCGCTCCACGCGGACCGCGTCGGCGGCGGGTGTCGCAACCGCGGTGACGTGCACGACCTCG
>CADCWC010000266.1 GCA_902806305.1 uncultured Thermoleophilia bacterium
GACCGCACTGAACGGGGCGGTGCTGCTGTCCGTGGCGTTCTCGGCGGGGGTCTCGTTCGTGTTCCTGATCGCGGTGTACCACCTCCTCCCGAACACGCCCGTGTCGGTCCGGGAGGCGGTGCCGGGCGCGGTCGTCGGGATGGTGGCGTTCCAGCTGTCGTTCCAGGCCCTCCCGCTCTACCTCGGCTTCTCCGAGTCGCAGCCGGCCCTGAAGGCCTTCAACGGCCTCGTCGTGCTGCTCATCTGGCTGTTCCTCATGAGCAACGTGCTGCTGCTCGGCGCGCAGGTGAACCACTGGTACGGCCGCGCGCGGCCGGCCCTCCGCGCCGCCCGGGCCGAGGTGGCGCGCTGAGCAGCCGGTCCGGAGGAGGTCGGTAGGTCAGCGGGCGGGGACGGAGACGCCGCCCGCGCACCGGCCGGACCGGAACCGCAGGCCGTAGCCGACGAGCGGCCGCCGGGCCAGCACGCCGACGCTGATCCGTCCGGCCGACCGCCGCCAGACCGTCCGGACCGCGCCGCGGGGCGCCGTCACGCAGGCCCACGTCCGGCCTGCCCGTCGGGCCACGGGCCACCAGTCGGCGGGATCGTCGGTGGTGCCCGCGAGGCCGTGACAGGTCGTCCGCCGACAGCCGGTCGGTGGTGCACCCGATCGCCAGGCCGCGAGCGGCGTGTCGTTGACCTCCCACTCGTCGTCGGCCGGGATCCGCCGCTGCGCCAGGGCGCCGCGGACGGACAGCAGGCCGAAGCCCTCCCGTGCGCGCCATCCGCCCTTCCCGGACGCGCCCCGGCGGAGCAGCCAGGCCACCTGCTGGGCCGTCAGCTCCTCCCGGCGGAGCCCCCAGACGAGCGCCGCCGCGCCGGAGACGACGGCCGCCGACCACGAGGTGAAGGGTCGCACCACCGGCCGCCAGTCACCGCGGCCCGCCTCGGGGACGCGGAAGCCGGCGCCGGGCGCGAGCAGGTCGAGCTGCGGACCGACCCGGCGCTCCTCCGCCTCGACGTCGCCGACCGCGAGCACGTGCGGCAGCCGCGCGGGTGAGCAGCTCGGCCGCGCCGGCCCGCCGTTGCCCGTGGCGGCGACCACGAGCGCACCGGCCGAGACGAGGTTCGCGATCCGCCTGCGGCGCACCGGCGACGCGTCGAGGTCGTCCAGCGACAGGTTGACGACCAGCAGGCTGCTCGACCGGGCCGCGTAGGCGCCGAGCCAGCCGAGCGCACAGTCGACGCCCGCGAGCGGCTCGGTCCGGACGCGGACCATCAGGACGCTCGACTCCGGGGAGACACCGACCATGCCCTCACCGTTCGCGGGCGCGGCCGCGAGCGCGGCGACGACGGTGCCGTGGCCGTTCCCGTCGCTCACGTTCTCGAGCGTCTCCGAGACGCGGACGGGCCGGCCGCCGCCGGTGCAGTCGGCGCTCTGGAGGTCGACCACCCCGCCGCCGAACTCCGGGTGGGCGACGTCGATGCCGGAGTCGACCACGGCGATCGTGGGGAACGCCCGCTCCGCGGCGATCGCGGCGGCGAGCGGCGTCCAGCTCCAGCCGATGCGCTCGAGCCAGCCGCCGGGCTGGACGCTCTCGACGTAGAGGGGGTCGATCGGCTCGCCGGGCGGCTCCGCGCCTCGGGCCGCCGACGGGACCCCGCCGGCGAGGAGGGCCAGCATCCCGCCGAGCGCCAAGGCCGTCGCCGCCCGCATGCGTCCCACTGTAGAGCATCGCCGGCCACCGGCCCCGGCGTGCAGGTCCGTCAGGGCGTCGCCCGGCGACGCCGCCGGCGACGCTCGATCCCGCCCGGACCGCCGCCCGGGGGACGCCCGAGCACGACCACGACGCGGACCCCGGGCAACCGCTCGCCGAGGCCGTCCTCGAGCGCGGCCGCGATCTCCGCCTCCCGTTCGCGGGGCACGTCCCGGGTGATCGTCACGTCCACGTCGAGACGCCGGATCCCGGCCGCCGTCCGAGCCCGCGGGCGCCGGTAGCCGATCACCTCGGGCGGCCCGTCGAGGACCGCCGCGGCGACGGCGGCGACCTCGTCCGGCTCGGGCTCGTCCCGTCCCGGTCGGACGCCCAGCAGCAGCCCGAAGCCGTCCCGGGCGATGACGCCCGCGATCACGAGCGCCGTGAGGGAGTCGAAGACGCGCAGGCCCGTGAGCTCGACGAGCAGGAGCGCCACGACGACCAGGGCGCCGGTCGCCGCCGCGTCACGGAGGTGCTCGGCGTCCGCGGCGAGCGCCCGCGAGTCGGTGCGGCGCGCGACCGTGCCGATGCGGGCCGCGACGACCGCGGCGACGGCCGTGGCGAGCGCCATGCCCGTCAGCGCGACGACGGGCTCGTCGACGGGGTTGCCGAGCCGCCGGACCGCGGCGAACACGATCACGCCCGCGGCGCCGAGCACGAACACGCCCTCGAGGGCGCCGGCCTGGACCTCGGGTCCGCCGGCCCGGTCCTCTCCCCGCAAGGCGATCGCGGCCACGATCGAGGCCAGCAGATCCGACGCCGAGTGGGCCGCCTCGGCCAGCACGGCGACCGAGCCCGTGACGAGGGCGAGCACCAGCTTGAGGGCGATCAGGGCGCCGCTCGTCACCATCGCCAGGGACGCGGCCCGCTCGCGGGACGCAGCCGCGGGTTCGCCGTCCGGCAGGGCGTCCGACGCCATCACGACGCGGGCAGGGTCGCGCGCAGCGCGCGGGCGGCCCGTCCCCGGTGCGAGATCGCATCCTTCTCCTCGGGCGCGAGCTCGGCCACGGTCCGCGTGTCGCCCGCGGGCACGAAGACGGGGTCGTAGCCGAAGCCGCCCGCACCGCGCGGGGCGCACGTGATGGTGCCGTCGAGGGTGCCCTCGGCGACGAGCTCCTCGCCGTCAGGTCCGAGGGCGACGAGCACGCAGACGAACCTGGCGCGGCGGTCCTCGGCCTCGCCGAGCTCGCGCAGCAGGTGCCCGACGCGCCCGGCGTCGTCGAGGTCCGGCCCGCCGTAGCGGGCGCTCTCGACGCCGGGCGCGCCCCCGAGCACGTGCACGGCGAGTCCCGAGTCGTCGGCGAGTACCCACGCGTCCTGCGGTGCGGCGGCGCGGCCGGCCGCGGCCTTCAGCCGGGCGTTGTCGAGGAACGTGGCGCCGGTCTCCTCGACGGCCGGGTAGCCGACGAGCGGCGCCACGGCTGTCCCGAGCAGCCGTCCGAGCTCGACGGCCTTGTGGGCGTTCGCGGTCGCGAGGTACACCGCTCGGCCTAGCGCCCGACGGCCGCCGCAGCCCGCTGCCGCTCGGCGATCGTGCCGATGCCCGACGCGGCCAGGTCGAGCAGCCGGTCGAGCGTCGCCCGGTCGAACGGGGCGCCCTCCGCCGTGCCCTGCACCTCGATCAGCCGTCCGTCGCCCGTCATGACGACGTTCATGTCGACCTCCGCCCGCACGTCCTCCTCGTAGGGCAGGTCGAGGCGCGGCTCGCCGTCGATCACGCCGACCGACACGGCGGCCACCGAGTCGCGGAGCGGGAGACCGGTCAGGCCGCCGTCGTCGACGACCCGCTGGAGCGCGCGGTGCAGGGCCACGTAGGCGCCCGAGATCGCGGCGCAGCGCGTGCCGCCGTCGGCCTGGATGACGTCGCAGTCGAGCCAGACGCTGCGCTCCCCGAGCGCCTTCAGGTCGACCACGCCGCGGAGCGAGCGGCCGATCAGCCGCTGGATCTCGACCGTCCGCCCGTCGGGCCGGCCGCGCGCGCCGTCGCGCTGCTTCCGCGTCGAGGTCGACCCGGGGAGCATGCCGTACTCGGACGTGACCCACCCGCTGCCGCGACCACGCAGCCAGCCGGGCACCGAGTCCTCGACCATCGCGGTGCAGATGACGCGCGTCCGGCCCGCCGAGACGAGCACCGAGCCGTGCGCCGAGGTGATGAAGTCGACGTTGAAGTCGAGCGGGCGCAGCTCGTCGGGTCGCCTGCCGTCAGGTCGCACCGGCACCTCCCCGCGCCGGGGCTCGGAGCTCGAGGCCCAGGTCCCGCAGCTGTCCGGGGTCGACGGCGCCCGGCGCGCCGGTCAGCGGGTCGAGGCCGCCCGCGATCTTCGGGAAGGCGATCACGTCGCGGATGTTGTCCGTCCCGCAGAGCAGCATGACGGTCCGGTCGAGGCCGGGCGCGATGCCACCGTGCGGGGGCGCGCCGAGCCGCAGCGCCCGGAGCAGGAAGCCGAAGCGCTCCTCTGCGTCCTCGGCCGAGAAGCCGACCGTGTCGAAGACGCGCTGCTGCAGGTCCGCGCGGTGGATCCGCAGCGAGCCCGAGGCGACCTCGTGCCCGTTGACCACGAAGTCGTAGGACTCCGACAGGACGGCGCCCGGGTCGGTCTCGAGCAGGTCCTCGTGCTCGCGACGCGGCGCCGTGAACATGTGGTGCTCGGCCTCCCAGCGGCGCTCGTCCTCGTTCCAGGCGAACAGCGGGAAGTCGACCACGAACGCCATCGCGTCCCGGCCCGGGTCGACGAGCGAGAAGCGCGCCGCCAGGTGCGGGCGCAGGGCCCCCAGCACCCGGACCACGACCGCCTCCGTGTCGGCCGCGAGGAACACCGCCGAGCCGGGGCCGGCGCCCGTCGCCGCCCGGATGCCGTCGAGCTCCTCGCCGGTCAGGAACTTGGCGATCGGCGAGCGGACGTCGCCGGAGTCCTCGAACAGCAGGTAGGCGAGGCCCTGGCCGCCCCACTCCCTGGCGAAGGCCTGGAGGTCGTCGAGCTCCCGGCGGGTGAGCGTCGCCGCCCCGGGGCAGGCGAGCGCTCGCACCCGACCGCCGGACGCGACGGCTCGGGCGAAGACCGCGAAGCCGGAGCCGGCCACCGCCTCCGTGACGTCGGCGATCTCGAGCCCGTAGCGCAGGTCGGGCTTGTCCGAGCCGTAGCGGCGCACGGCCTCGTCGTAGGGGAGGCGCGGGAACGGACGGGCGAGCTCGACCCCCTTCACCTCGCGCCAGATCTCGCAGTACAGCTCCTCGGTCAGCGCCAGCACGTCCTCACGCTCGACGAACGCCATCTCGACGTCGAGCTGCGTGAACTCGAGCTGCCGGTCGGCGCGCTGGGCCTCGTCACGGAAGCAGCGGGCGATCTGGTAGTAGCGCTCGAGGCCGGCCATCATGTAGAGCTGCTTGAAGAGCTGGGGCGACTGCGGCAGGGCGTAGAACGCTCCGGGCTCGAGCCGGGCCGGGACGAGGAAGTCGCGCGCGCCCTCGGGCGTCGACTTGGTCAGCACCGGCGTCTCGAGGTCCCAGAAGCCGCGCTCCTCGAGGAAGCGGCGCATGGTCCGCGTCACGAGCGAGCGGACGCGCAGGCGCTCCGTCATCTCGGGGCGGCGCAGGTCCAGGGCGCGGTGCCGGATCCGCAACGCCTCGTCGACGTTCTCGTCGTCGAGCTGGAAGGGCAGCGGGTCGGCGGCCGCGAGCACGTCGAGCGCCTCGCAGCGGACCTCGATCCGCCCGGTCGCGAGGCGGGGGTT
Organism: uncultured Thermoleophilia bacterium; assembly: GCA_902806305.1. GTDB lineage: Bacteria > Actinomycetota > Thermoleophilia > Gaiellales > F1-60-MAGs149 > CADCWC01. The sequence goes on from CADCWC010000266.1 coordinate 5,469, forward strand.
GACCGTCTCGGCCGAGCGCTCGACGACGGTGCCCGTGACGCGGACGACCGACTCGACCCGGAGCGCCCCCGCCGCCGCGTGGGCCTCGGGCGTGTCGCTCGGGTCGACCACCACCTGGACCAGCCCGGAGCGGTCCCGCAGGTCGATGAAGATCAGGCCGCCGTGGTCGCGGAGCCGCCCGACGAAGCCCGACAGCGTCACGGCCGCGCCCGCCCGCGCGACGTCGAGCGTGCCGCAGCCGTCCGTGCGGTAGGCGGCGCTCATGTGGTCGGCAGCCCGTCGCGCGAGAGGGGGCCGAGGTGCTGGACGAGCTCGTCGAGCGGCACCTCCGTCTGCTCACCGGTCGCCATC
>CADCWC010000267.1 GCA_902806305.1 uncultured Thermoleophilia bacterium
CTCCGCCGATCTGCCGCCTTCGGCGCCGCCGCGGCCACCGCCGGCTCGCCGAAGCGCGGTGCGACCAGGGCGAGGGCGACCGCGCCGAGGATCCCCGCCGAGCGGATGAGGGTCGTCGTCCCGGACACGACGGCGGAGCATAGGGCGCCCGGCCGACGACGCGACGCCCGCCGGCAGGGTCCTCACGCCCCTGACGTTCGGGGCGCCCTCGGCGAACTCGATATCCAACTCTCACTTCAGAGATCAGGTCCGCTGATCCACGGAAGGGTCGGGTACGCTGGCCCGCTTCTCTTCAGCAGCAAGCTCCGAGGTGAACGACCGTGCAGCTCCGCGACGTACAACGACCGCTCAAGGACCGATACCGAGCCGATCCGACGAGCTCGCAGATCACGCTCCGGGCCAAGGGCAGCCAGGACGACACGACGTCGTGCTCGGTCGACCTCGGCCGCGCCGTCTACCAGGCCCAGGCCCACGCCGGCGTGGGCGGTGCGGGCACCGCGGCCTGCTCCGGCGACCTGCTGCTCGGGGCCCTCGCGTCGTGCGCGCAGCTGACGGCGCAGATGGTGGCGGCAGCGATGAACGTGCCGGTCCGCCGCATCGAGGTGGAGGTCGAGGGTGATCTCGACCTCCGTGGGACGCTCGGGATCGCGAAGGACGTGGCCGTCGGCTTCGAGGACATCCGCGTGCGCTACGACATCGACGCGCCCGAGGCCACGCCGGAGCAGATCGAGGCGCTGCGGGCGAAGTCCGAGCAGTACTGCGTCGTGATGCAGACCCTGCGGCGGCCGCCTGCGGTCGGGACCGCGTGGTAGACCGGTCGGCGGTGGCGGGGTGACCGGCCCGCCGGCCGGGGACGGACGGCCCGGAGCCGCGGACGGCGACGAGTTCGGCTTCAGCACCCGGGCCCTGCACGCCGGCCAGCGCCCCGACCCCTACACCGGCGCGCGGGCCGTCCCGATCTTCCAGACCACGAGCTACGTGTTCGAGGACACGGACTCGGCCGCCGCGTACTTCAACCTGCAGGAGTACGGCAACACGTACTCGCGGATCATGAACCCGACCGTGGCCACGCTCGAGGAGCGCGTGGCGAACCTGGAGGGCGGCGTCGGCGCGGTCGCGTTCGCGAGCGGCCTGGCGGCCCAGATGGCGGCGCTCTTCACGCTGCTCGAGCCCGGCGACCACGTCGTCGCCTCGGCCTCGCTCTACGGCGGCACGGTCACGCAGCTGAAGCACCTCATGCGCAAGCTCGGCGTCGAGCTGTCGTTCGTCGACGTCGGCGACGTCGACGCCTGGCGAGCCGCTCTCCGCCCGCGGACGAAGGCGCTGTTCGCCGAGACGATCGGCAACCCGGGCGGCAACGTGCTCGACGTCGAGGCGGTGGCGGACGTCGCGCATGCGCACGGGGCGCCGCTCGTCGTCGACAACACCTTCGCGACGCCGTACCTCTGCCGACCGATCGAGCACGGCGCCGACATCGTCGTCCACTCGCTGACGAAGTTCCTCGGCGGCCACGGCACGAGCATCGGCGGCGTCGTGGTCGAGAGCGGCGGGTTCGACTGGGCGAACGGGCGCTACCCCGTGGTGGCGGACCCGTCCCCGGCCTACCACGGCCTGCCGTTCCCCGAGACCTTCGGGGTCTACGGCTACCTGATGAAGCTGCGCGCCGAGACCCTCCGCGACCTCGGGGCGGCGCTCAGCCCCTTCAACGCGTTCCTGCTCCTGCTCGGCATCGAGACCCTGCCGCTGCGCATGGAGCGGCACGTCGCGAACGCGCTCGGCGTGGCCCGCTTCCTCGAGGGACACCCGCAGGTCGAGCGCGTGCGCTACGCGGGCCTGCCCTCGAGCCCCTTCCACGACCTGGCGCGCCGCTACGTGCCGGGCGGCGCCGGGGCGGTGTTCGCCTGCGACCTCGTCGGCGGACGGGAGGCGGGGACGGCGCTGATCGAGGCGCTCGAGCTCTGGAGCCACCTGGCCAACGTCGGCGACGCGCGCAGCCTGATCATCCATCCCGCCAGCACGACGCACCGACAGCTGTCGGACGAGGAGCTCCTCGGCGCCGGGATCGGCCCCGGAACCGTCCGGCTCTCCGTCGGCCTCGAGGACCTCGACGACCTGGTGCGGGACCTCGACCGCGGCCTCCGCGCCGCCGCCGCGCGGTCCGGCCACTCCGACACTCCGGACCCCCCGGACACGCCCACGGGCCCGGTCGACGCCGAGGTCGTGGCGTGACGGCTGACGGCTCGGCGCCCGCCGTCGCCGGGACGATCCGACGGATCGTCCGCGAGATGCGGACGGTGGCTGTCGTCGGCCTCTCCTCGAACCCGCTCCGCGGCAGCCACTTCGTCGGCGTGTACCTGCAGCGCCACGGCTACCGGGTCGTCCCCGTCAACCCGAACGAGGAGGAGGTCCTGGGCGAGCGGGCCTACCCGTCACTCATCGACGTGCCCGTGCCGGTCGACGTGGTCGACGTCTTCCGCGCCCCGGCCGCCGTGCCGGGGGTCGCCCGGGAGGCGGTCCGGATCGGCGCCCCGACGCTGTGGCTGCAGTACGGCGTGGTCAGCGAGGAGGGCGCCGCCGTGGCGCGCGCCGGAGGACTCGAGGTGGTCATGGACCGCTGCCTCAAGGTCGAGCACGCCCGCCACCTGGGCCGCATGCACTGGCTCGGGTTCAACACCGGCCGGATCGTGGCCCGGCGGGGCGGCTCCGACTGACCCGCCGCACCCGGCCGAGCGTCAGACCGGTGGCGGCAGGTACGGCTCGGGCTGGGGGCCGGGCTCGAAGATCGGCTCCTGGGCGTGGGGCCGGATGGTCCCGGCCCGGACCTCCTCGGCCCAGTGGCACGCGACGCTGTGACCCGAGCTGAGCGTGCGCAGCTCCGGCCGCTCGTCACGGCAGCGCGTCGGCTGCACGAACGGGCAGCGGGTGTGGAAGCGGCAGCCGCTCGGCGGGTTGGCCGGGCTCGGCAGGTCGCCCGCGAGCAGCAGCGGCCGGCGCGCCCGCTCGACGACGGGGTCGGGGATCGGGATCGCCGACAGCAGGGAGATCGTGTACGGGTGGAGCGGACCGGTGTAGAGCTCGTCGGCCGGCGACAGCTCCACGATCGAGCCGAGGTACATGACGGCGATGCGGTCCGAGATGTGCCGGACGACCGCGAGGTCGTGCGCAATGAAGAGGTACGTCAGCTCGAACTCGTCCTGCAGCGACTCCATCAGGTTGATGATCTGCGCCTGGATCGAGACGTCGAGCGCCGAGACCGGCTCGTCGGCCACGATGAAGTCGGGGTTGAGCGCCACCGCCCGGGCGATCCCGATGCGCTGGCGCTGGCCGCCCGAGAACTCGTGCGGGTAGCGGGAGACCGCGTCGCGCGGCAGTCCGACGCGCTCGAGCAGCTCGCGCACCCGTCCGTCGACCTCGCGCCGTGACGCCACGCCGTGGACCCGCATCGGCTCGCCGATCAACCGGCCCACGCTGTGCCGCGGGTTGAGCGACGCGTACGGGTCCTGGAAGATCATCTGCATCGTGCGCCGCAGCGGTCGGAGCTCCTTCTCGGGGAGCGTCGTGATGTCGCGGCCGTTGACGACGATGCGGCCCGCCGTCGGCTCGTAGAGGCGGAGCAGCGCGCGGCCGACGGTCGACTTGCCGCAGCCCGACTCCCCGACCAGGCCGAGCGTCTCCCCGCGGCGGATCGTCAGCGAGACGCCGTCGACGGCCTTGACGTCGCCGACGTGCCGGTCGAGCACGATGCCGCTCCGGATCGGGAACCAGACCTTCAGGTCCTCCACCTCGACGAGCGGTCCGCCGTCCGGCGACAGGTCGACCGGGACGGGCTCCGTCGCGGTCACGGGAGGACCGCCCGGGAGCGCGACCACTCGTCGGCCGGCACGGGGTTGAAGCACGCCACGTGGTGACCGGGCTCGATCTCCACGAGCGGCGGCAGCTCCTGTCGCGACTGGTCCACCTCGTACCGGCAGCGCGGCTGGAACGGACAGGCGCGTGGCTCCTGCAGCTGGTCCCGCGGCGCGCCCTCGATCGGCCGGAGCTTCGCCCCGCGCGCCTCGTCGAGGCGCGGCACGCTCTGGAGCAGACCGAGCGTGTAGGGATGCCGGGGCCGCCCGAACAGCTGCTCGGCGGCACCGGTCTCGACGATCGTGCCGCCGTACATCACGTTCACGCGCTCGCACATGCCCGCCACGACGCCGAGGTCGTGGGTGATCAGCATCAACGCCGTGCCGCGGTCGGTCACGAGGGCGCGCAGAAGCTCGAGGATCTGCGCCTGGATCGTCACGTCGAGGGCCGTGGTCGGCTCGTCGGCGATGAGCAGACGCGGCTCGCAGGCGAGGGCGATGGCGATCATCGCCCGCTGGCGCATGCCGCCCGAGAACTGATGGGGATAGTCCTTCAGCCGCGCCCGTGCGCTCGGGATCCCGACCTGGTCGAGGAGCTCGGTGGCCCGCGTGTCGGCGGGCTTCCGTTCCATGCCGAAGTGGGTCTGGAGTGCCTCCCGGATCTGGCTCCCGATCGTCATGACGGGGTTGAGGCTCGTCATCGGGTCCTGGAAGATCATCGCGATCTCCCGGCCGCGGATGCGACGGAGCTCGCTGTCCCGCAGGGGCAGGAGGTCCCGTCCGTCGAACAGCGCGCGGCCGCTCGCGACCCGGCCGTTGGCGGCCAGCAGGCCCATGATCGCCAGCGAGGAGACGCTCTTCCCGCAGCCCGACTCGCCGACGATGCCGAGGGTCTCGCCCGGGCGGATGTCGAAGCTGATCCCGTTGACCGCGTGCACGGTGCCGCGCTCGGTCCGGAAGTGGACGCGGAGGTCCTCGACGGCGAGGAGCGGCGCACCGTCCTCGACGGTGCGTCGAGCGGGGGCGGGGACGGTGGCGCTCACCGGCCGCGGAGCTTCGGGTCGAGGGCCTCGCGCAGGCCGTCGCCGATCAGGTTGAAGCCGAGCACCGAGACGATGATGGCCGCGCCCGGGATCAGGGCCAGATGCGGCGCGGTCTGCAGGTACCGCGTCGTGTCGGTCAGCATGGCACCCCACTCGGGCGTGGCGGGATCGGGCGGCCCGAGCCCGAGGAAGCCGAGTCCGGCCACGTCGATGATGGCCGTGGCGAGCGCCAGCGTGCCCTGCACGATCACGGGCGAGATGGCGTTCGGGATGATGTGGGAGGCGAGGATCGTGCGCCGTGGCACGCCGACCGAGCGCGCGGCGAGCACGAAGTCCTGTTCGCGCTGCGAGAGGATCGAGCCGCGCAGGAGGCGCGCGAAGATCGGGACGTTGACGATCCCGACCGCGAGCATGATCTGGAACAGGCCCGAACCGAGGACGGCCACGATGCCGATCGCGAGGAGCAGGCCCGGCACCGACAGCATGACGTCCATGATCCGCATGAGGACCGAGTCGACGACCCCGCCGACGTAGCCCGCGATCGAGCCGATCACCATCCCGATCGAGAGCCCGACGATGACCGAGACGACGCCGATCAGCAGCGAGAAGCGCGCCCCGTAGACGACGCGCGAGAACTCGTCGCGCCCCTGCTGGTCGACGCCGAACAGGAACTCGGACGACGGCCCCGGACAGCACCGCCCGCCCGTGATGCGCGAGAGCTCCCCCTCGGTCGGGCTGTAGGGTGCGATCAGCGGCGCGAAGACGGCCACGAACACGAAGAACCCGACGAGGGCCATGCCGACGAGCGCCCCCGGGTTGCGTCGCAGCCGCCGCCACGCGTCCTTCCAGAGCCCGCTCGGGGCCTCGAACTCGAGCTCACGCGCGGTGGCCTCGGCGACGGACATCAGCTGTACCG
>CADCWC010000268.1 GCA_902806305.1 uncultured Thermoleophilia bacterium
CGGAATCCTGATGACCGAGTCGGCCGCCCAGGTGGCGGCCGTGGTCGCCCTCACGCACCCCGACCAGCGCGGCAAGTTCGGCGTTTTCGCAGCCGTCGACGAGGTGCGCTTCACGCGCATCGTCCGGCCGGGCGACACGCTCGACGTGCGGGTCGAGGTCGACCGGCTCCGTGGTCGGCTCGGGCGCGTGCGCGCGGTCGTGACCGTGGACGGCGAACCCACCGTGCGCGGCGTGCTGACCTTCGGCCTGCTCGACGAGGCCCCCGCGTGATCGGCGCGCTCCGGTCCACCGTCGGCGTGGTGTCGGTGGGCGCGGCGCTGCCGGAGCGGGTCGTCAGCAACGAGGAGATCTCGCGCCGCGTCGACACCTCCGACGCCTGGATCGTCGAGCGGACGGGGATTCACGAGCGTCGCGTCGCGGCCGACGACGAGTTCGTCGCCGACCTCGGCGCCCGGGCGGCCGAGCAGGCCCTCGACCGCTCGGGCCTCGCCCCGGCCGACATCGACCTCGTGGTCTGCGCCACCACCTCGCCGGACAACTTCTTCCCGGCCGCGGCGGTCACCATCGCCGAGCGCGTCGGCTGCCACTCGGCCGGTGCCTACGACCTCGCGGCCGCGTGCAGCGGCTTCTCCTACGCCGTCGCGCAGGCCGTCAGCCAGCTCCAGAGCGGCCTCGCGCAGCACGCGCTGGTGGTCGGGTCCGACACCCTCACAAAGGTCATCGACCCGGACGACCGCGGGACCTGCATCCTCTTCGGCGACGGCGCCGGCGCCGTCGTGCTCGCGGCCGGCGCGGGGCCCGAGACGACGGTCGGCGTCGAGCTCGGGGCCGACGGCAGCGGCGCGGAGCACCTGTTCGTGCGCGCGCTGGCGCCGGGCGGCAAGTTCATGGAGATGAACGGCCGGGAGGTGTTCAAGTTCGGCGCCCGGGTGATGGTCGACTCGATCGAGCGGGTGACCCGGGCCTGCGGCCTCGCGCCCGCCGACGTCGACTGGATCGTCCCCCACCAGGCCAACCGGCGGATCATCGACCATGCCGTCAAGAAGCTCGGGGTCGAGCCGGACCGGGTGCTGATGAACCTCGACCGCTACGCCAACACCTCCGCGGGCTCGATCCCGATCGCGCTCGAGGAGGCCTGGGCCGACGGTCGCGTGCAGCGCGGCCAGAGCGTGCTGATGATCGGCTTCGGCGGGGGCCTGACCTGGGGCTCCTGCCTGCTTCCGTGGGCGGGGAACGGCCCGGACGGAGGTCCTGCGTGACGGTCGCGCTGCTCTTCCCCGGCCAGGGCTCGCAGCAGGTGGGCATGGCCCGAGCCCTGCTCGACGCGTCCGAGGCGGCCCGCGCGGTCTTCGACCGGGCGTCCGAGACGATCGGGCTCGACCTCGCCGCGCTGTGCGCCGACGGCCCGATCGAGCGCCTGACCGCCACGGAGGTCGCCCAGCCGGCGATCGTCGCGACGTCGCTGGCGGCCCTCGCCGTCGTCCGCGAGCGCACCGACCTCGAGCCGGCGTGGGTGATCGGCCACTCGGTCGGCGAGTACGCCGCGCTGGCCGCCGCCGGCGCGCTGACCGCCGCGGCGGCGGTCGGGCTCGTGCGCGAGCGAGGCCTGGCGATGGCCGAGGCCGACGACGGCGCGATGGCGGCCGTGATCGGGCTCGACGACGCGGACGTGGAGCGCCTGTGCGACGAGATCGAGGGCGTGTGGCCCGCGAACTACAACTGCCCGGGGCAGCTCGTCGTGTCGGGCACGCCGGAGGGCGTGGAGGCGCTCTGTGTGCGGGCGCGCGAGGCGGGCGCCCGTCGGGCCCTGCCCCTGAACGTCTCCGGCGCCTTCCACTCGCCCTTGATGGCGCCCGCCGCGGAGCGGCTGCGTCCCGCGCTCGAGGCGGCGACGCTCGACCCGCCGACCGTCGGCTTCCTGTCGACCACGACGGCCGCGCCCGAGCAGGAGCCGGCCCGGATCCGCGAGGTGCTCGTGCGGCAGCTGACCGCCCCCGTGCGCTTCACGCAGGGAGCCGGTGCGCTCGCGGCACGGGACGTCGACCTGTGGGTCGAGCTCGGCGCGGGCGGCGTGCTGTGCGGCCTCTTGCGGCGGATCGACCGGCGCGCCCGCTGTCTGGCCGTGGCCACGCCCGAGGACGTCGCCTCGCTGCGGGAGGCCGTCGATGCCTGAGGCCGGCCGCTCCGGCGCGGGCGGGTACGACCTGACCGGCCGCGTCACCCTCGTCACCGGTGGCTCGCGCGGCATCGGCGGCGCCGTCTCGCGGGAGCTTGCGGCGGCCGGGGCCCGCGTGGGCGTCAACTACGCGACGAACGCGGCCGCGGCCGAGGGCGTCGTGGAGGAGATCCGCGCGGCGGGCGGCGAGGCGGTGGCCCTGCCCGGCGACGTGGCCGATCCGGAGCAGGCCGGTGCGCTCGTGGCGGCCGTCGAGGAGGCGTTCGGGGACGACCTGTGGAACGTCGTCTGCAGCGCGGGGATCACGCGCGACAACGTGATGGCGCGCCTCACGCCGGAGGACTGGGACGCCGTCATCGACGTCAACCTCGGCGGCACGTTCCACGTCTGCCGCGCCGCCGCCCGGCGCATGATGCGGAAGCGTCGCGGCGCGATCGTCACCATGTCGAGCGTGGTCGGCCTGCACGGCAACGCGGGCCAGACGAACTACGCCGCCTCCAAGGCGGGCGTGATCGGCCTCACGAAGGCGCTGGCGCGGGAGGTCGGATCCCGGTCCATCCGCGTCAACTGCGTCGCGCCCGGCTACATCGCCACGGAGATGACGGCGGCGCTGCCGGAGGAGGCCCGGAGCGGCATCCTGGCCACGACGCCGCTCGGCCGGATCGGCGAGGCGGAGGAGGTCGCGCGCGTCGTGGCGTTCCTGCTCTCCGACGATGCGGCGTACATCACGGGCGCCGTCCTGCAGGTCGACGGCGGCATGGGGATCTAGACGGTGGACGGAGAGGTGCGCATGGGCGGACGACGAGTGGTCGTGACGGGGCTCGGGACCGTCAACGCGATCGGCCGGGACGTGCCGTCCTTCGCCGCCGGCCTGCGGGCCGGCGTGTCGGGCGCGGGACCGATCACGCAGTACCCGTCCGCCGACTGGCCGGTGTCGTTCGCCTGTGAGGTCAAGGACTTCGACCCGACCGTGGCGCTGGAGCGCAAGACGGCGCGCCGCACCGACCGCTTCGCCCAGTTCGCCGTCGCCGCGGCCCGCGAGGCGATCGAGGCGGCCGGGCTCGACGTGGCGGCCGAACCCGACCGCGTCGGGACGGCGATCGCCAGCGGCATCGGTGGCCTGAACACGCTCGGCGTGGCCCACCAGCACCTGTTCGAGAAGGGCGTCGAGCGGTTCTCGCCGTTCTGGATCGCGGCGCTGATCCCGAACATGGCCGCGGCGATGGTGTCGATCGAGTTCGGCACGCAGGGGCCGCTGACCGCCTCGTGCACCGCCTGTGCCGCCTCGGCGATGGCGATCGGAGACGCCGTCCTGTACATCCGTGACGGCCGCGCCGACGTGATGCTGGCGGGTGGCGCCGAGGCCGCGATCACGCCCGTCGGCATCGGCGGCTTCCACGGCATGCGGGCGCTCTCCCAGCGCAACGACGATCCTGCCACGGCCAGCCGGCCGTGGGACGTCGGCCGCGACGGCTTCGTGATGGGCGAGGGCGCCGCCGTGCTCGTGCTGGAGGAGCTCGAGCACGCGCGGGCCCGCGGCGCCACGATCCTGGCGGAGGTCTCGGGCTACGGGCTCTCCTCCGACGCGCGACACATCACGGAGCCCGACCCGACGGGCGCCAGTCCGGGCCGGGCGGTGCAGATGGCGCTCGAGGACGCGGGCCGGTCGCCCGACGACGTGCAGTACGTGAACGCGCACGGCACCTCGACGCCCGTCGGCGACGTCATGGAGACCCAGCTCCTCAAGCACGTGTTCGGCGAGGACGGCGCGCGGCGGCTGGCGGTGTCCTCCACCAAGTCGATGACCGGGCACATGCTCGGCGCGGCCGGCGCCACCGAGGCCGCGGCCTGTGTGATCGCCATCCGCGACGGATTCCTGCCGCCGACCATCAACCTGCACGAGGTCGACCCGCGCTGCGACCTCGACTACGTGGCGAACACGGCCCGGGACGCGCGCGTCGACGTGACGATCTCGAACGGCTTCGGGTTCGGCGGCCACAACGCCTGTCTGGTCATCGAGCGTCCGGATGTCGCCTGACGCGTCCGACGACGGGCACGGCGTCGCGGCGTTCCTCGACGCGTACCGGGCGGCGTTCTGCGCGGTGACGCCGCGGCTCGCGACGGCGCACGTGCGCTGAGAGCTGCGCCGGGCCGACGGGAGCGGGATCGACGCCTTCACGGCCGTCTACACGCTCGCGCGCGTCGAGGGCGCCTGGAGGATCGCCGCGCTCGCGCACGACGAGCTGCCCGCGCTGCAGGCCGCCGTGCACGCCGCCGGAGCCGGCCCGGACTGACCGGAGCTTTCGACAGCTGTGGTCAGGCGTCGGTCCGCGCGGTGTGACGAACCGGGGCGACCTCGGTAGCATCCGGGCATGGGGATCGTCCGATCCGTCCGCAGCTACCTCCGCGAGCAGGGCTGGACGGCCCGGACGGCCGGGTCGCCGGACGGGGCGGAGACGTGGTTCTGCGACGTCGGCGCGGCGCGCAGCTTCGCCGGCGGTCCGCTGCCGCTGGCCGCGCAGGTGCAGCTCGAGCTCGACCGGGTGCGCTGTGAGACGGCCTTCTCCGAGCGGGTGCAGGCGAAGCTCGTCGAGCTCGGCTGGGCGACCACGCCGTACGGGTTCATGGTCGACCATCCGGGTGACGGCCGCGCGCATCCGCTGACGATGGCCATCGAGGTGCAGTTGCGCCGCGAGGTGTGGCACGAGCGACGCACGGGCGGCGAGCTGCTGACGCCACCGCCGGTGAACCGCCCGGCCGCGTCGGACACCTCCCGCGCCTAGGCGGGGGACGCGGCCGAGCCGGCTGCAACCCGTCTAGCATTGCGCGGCGTCCAACCGGGAAGGGACCCTGGCCCTCCCGCAGTGGGCACCCCGAAGCTGCCGTGGCCGAGATCTCCGTCGACATCACCCGGACGACCGACGAGCCTGCCGCCGTGCGCGCTCGTCGGCATCCGAACACGTGTCCCGTCTGCCGGTCGCACTACCGCGACGACGAGCTCGCCCGGAACCTGCGCGTCTGCGCCCAGTGCGGCTACCACTTCGCCGTCGGGGCGACGGAGCGGATCCGCCAGCTGACCGACCCCGGCTCGTTCGTCGAGGCGGCGCCGGAGCTCCGCTCGGCCGACCCGCTCGCCTTCGTCGACCTCAAGCCGTACCTGGAGCGGCTGTCGGCGGCCGAACTCGAGACCGGCCTGGGCGACGCCATGGTCGTCGGCACCGGGACCATCCGGAGCCTGCCCGCCGCCCTCGCGGTGATGGACTTCGCGTTCCTGGGCGGGTCCATGGGCAGCGTCGTCGGGGAGAAGTTCGCGCGCGCCGCGGACCTGGCGTGCGCGCACGAGGTCCCGCTCGTGTCCGTGACCGCCTCGGGCGGCGCCCGGATGCAGGAGAACATCCTGGCCCTCATGCAGATGGCGAAGACCGTCGTGGCCGTGGACCAGGTCCGCGACGCCGGGCTTCCCTACGTCTCCGTGCTCGCGCACCCCACGACGGGTGGCGTGATCGCATCGTTCGCGGCGCTCGGGGACGTGACCGTGGCCGAGCCTGGTGCGCTGATGTCCTTCGCCGGTCCTCGCGTGGTGCAGCAGACGACCCGTGAGACGCTCCCCGAGGACTTCG
>CADCWC010000269.1 GCA_902806305.1 uncultured Thermoleophilia bacterium
TGCCCGGCATGCTCATGGCGGCGGCCCGGCTCGACCTCGCGAGCGTCTTCGTCTACGCCGGCTCGACGCTGCCCGGCAAGCTCAAGGGGCTGGACGGCGAGGACCGCGACCTCACGATCATCGACGTCTTCGAGGGCGTCGGCGCCTGCGCCCGCGGGCTCATCACCCGTGACGAGCTGACCGCGATCGAGAAGGCCGCCTGCCCGGGTGAGGGCGCGTGCGGCGGCATGTACACGGCCAACACGATGGCCGCGGCCGCCGAGGCGCTCGGCATGGCGCTGCCCGGCTCGGCCACGCCACCGTCGATCTCCCCGGAGCGGGCCGAGTTCGGCCGCCTGAGCGGCGAGGCGGTCGTGCGGCTGCTCGAGCTCGACCTGCGGCCACGACAGATCCTGACCCGCCCGGCGTTCCTGAACGCGGCCGCCGTCGTGATGGCCACCGGCGGCTCGACCAACGCCGTCCTGCACCTCCTCGCCATCGCCGCCGAGCTCGACGTCGAGCTCTCGCTGCACGACTTCGACCTGATCTCGCGGCGGGTGCCGCAGCTCGTCTCCACGCGCCCCTCGGGGAAGTGGGTCATGTCGGACCTGCATCGCGTCGACGGCGTGCAGCGGGTCCTGCGCGAGCTGCTCGACGCCGGCCTGCTCGACGGCGACTGCCTGACCGTGACGGGCCGGACCGTGGCCGAGAACCTGGCCGACGTGCCGCGCGCGGACGGCGAGGTGGTCGTCTCGTTCTCGACGCCGCTCGCCCCGGAGGGCGGCCTCGGCGTGCTGTCGGGCTCGCTCGTCCCGAACGGCGCCCTGATCAAGCTCCCGGGCGTCGACGAGCTGCGCTTCGAGGGCACGGCGCGTGTCTTCGACGGCGAGGAGGCGTGCATGGCCGCTGTCACGGGCGGCGACGTGCAGCGCGGCGAGGCGCTCGTGATCCGCTACGAGGGCCCGAAGGGCGGTCCCGGCATGCGCGAGATGCTGGCCGTGACGGCCGCCATCAAGGGCGCAGGCCTCGGCAAGGACGTGATCCTGCTGACCGACGGCCGTTTCTCGGGCGCCACGTTCGGGGCCTGCGTCGGGCACGTGGCCCCGGAGGCCACGGACGGCGGGCCGATCGCGTTCGTCGCCGACGGCGACCGGATCGTCCTCGACGTCCCGAACCGTCGCCTCGACCTGCTCGTCGACGAGTCGGAGCTCGAGCGTCGCCGACTCGACTGGCAGCCTCCGGCACCCCGCTACACGCGCGGCGCCCTGGCCAAGTACGCCAAGCTCGTGCAGGGCGCCGAGACGGGCGCGATCTGCGGCTGAGCTTTGGGCGGTCCGACCGCAGCGGTCGAGGTGGTGCGCCGCCTGTTCGAGCTCTTCGAGGCGCGGCGCTGGGATGACGCGGCCGCGCTCGTGCACGCCGACGTCGTGGTCGAGTGGCCCGTGACCGGCGAGCGCTTCCGCGGACGGGAGCGCTTCATCGGCGTCAATCGCGCCTACCCCGAGGGCTGGACCATCACGGTCGGTCGCGTCCTCGCCGCGGGCCCGGAGGTGGCGAGCGAGGTGTTCGTGACGCAGGACGGCGTGACGTTCGTCGACGCGGCCTTCTGGACCGTGGAGGACGGCCTGATCCGCGCCGGCGTCGAGTACTGGGCCACCGTGGGCGGGGAGCGGGCGCCGGCCTGGCGTGCGCGCTGGGCGGAGCCGGGCTGAGCGCCCCGCCCGCCGTGCCGGGGCCCCTGCCCACGGCCGAGCGCGCCGTGGTGCTCGACGTCCTGCGCGGCGTGTCGCTCCTCGGCGTCCTGATCGCCAACACCGCCGTCTTCGCCGCCCCGGCCCGCGAGACGGCCCTCGACGCCCTGGGCGACGTCCACCCGGTCGACGCGGCCGCGGAGCTCGCCGTGGCCGTGCTCGTGACGGGGAAGTTCTACCCGCTGTTCGCGCTGCTGTTCGGTATGGGGGTGGCGCTCCAGCTGGAGCGGGCCGGCGCCGCCCGCGCGGGCACGGGCCGGGTCCTCCGGCGGCTCGGCGTCCTGTTCGCGATCGGTGTCACCCACGCGATCCTCGTCTGGTGGGGCGACATCCTCACCGTCTACGCCGTTCTCGGCACCCTGCTCGTGGTGGGTTTCCGCCGACGGTCGTCCCGCGCGCTCGTCCGCTGGGCGGTCGTGCTCCTCGTCGGTCCCGCGCTGCTCGCGGGCGGGGCGGTCGCGGGCGTCGAGCTGGCCCGCTTCGGACTGCCGGCGTTCGACGCCGAGGTGGCGATCCTGGACGCCGACGCGGCGGCGGCGACGCGCGAGGCGGCCGCGCGGCTGCGCGCCGTCTACGGCGACGGCTCCTACGTCGACACCCTCCGTGACCGCGCGACGGCCGCGCCGATCGGGCTCGCGGGCGGGGCGGTGCTCGGACTCTTCAGCGTGCTGCCCGCCATGCTGCTCGGGATGCTCCTGGTCCGCCTCGGGTTCCCGGCCCGGGTGGGCGCGCGGCGCGAGGCGCTCGGCGTCGTCCGGCGCTGGGGGCTCCGACTGGGGGTGCCGCTGAACGTGGCCGCCGTCGCGGCGCTCTACCTGGCGGGCCCGCTGACCGACGACGGGCTTGTGGCGGGCGTGCTGCCGCTCGTCGGCGGCCTCCTCGCGCTCGGCTACGCCGCCGCCGTCGCGCTCGCCACGCTCGACCCGGCCTGGTCCGCCCGGCTCGCGCCCCTCGCGCCGGTGGGGCGGCTGGCGCTGACGAACTACCTGCTCGGGTCGATCGTCTGCACGTCCCTCTTCTCCGGGTGGGGCCTCGACCTCTACGACCGCGTCGGGGCGGCCGGTCAGGTCATCCTGGCGGTGCTGCTCTTCGCCGGGCAGGTCGCGCTCAGCGGGTGGTGGGTCCGCCGCTTCCGGTTCGGCCCCGCGGAGTGGGTCTGGCGCTCGTTGACCTACGGCCGACGGCAGCCGCTCCGCGTCTCGGCGTAGCCTGCGGCTCGTCGGGCGGGGTGTCCGCCCGACGAGCCGACGTTGCAGGTCACCGGGTCGCGGCCAGTTGCGGCTCGGCCACGAGCTCGTCCTCCGGCGTGCGGTGCGCCGTCACGGGGACGCGGAGCAGCGTCGCGAGGAGCAGGGCGGCGAGGCCGGCGCCGAGGGCACCGAGGGCGTACACCGGCTGGGGTCCGACGGCGTCGACCAGCGGACCGCCGGCCACGAACGACACGCCGAAGGCGCCCAGGACCAGCGTCTCCGAGGCGGCGAACACCCGGCTGCGCACGGCGTCGGGCGTCCGCAGCTGGACGAGCGTCGTCTCGGCCACGTCGATCAGCCCGTTGCCCAGGCCGCCCAGCACCATCAGGCCCACGATCGGGGCGAACCACGGCGACACGCCGACGCTGCCCATCGCCACACCCATGACGAGCGTGCCGACGACCAGCACCTGGACCTCGGTCCTCGCCCGGAGGACCCGGGCAGCGAGCCACGAGCCGCCAACGACGCCCACACCCCAGCCGGCCACCAGCGCGCCGTAGCCGACGGAGCCCATGCCGAACTGCTCGGTGAGCGGGTACTCGGCGACCAGGATCACGCCGACGAACAGCAGCATCACGGTCCAGGCGGCCGTCATCGTGCGCAGGGTCCGATCGTGGACGAGGAACGCGAAGCCCGCTGCGAGCCCGGCGTGGGCGCCGTCGTCGGCGCGGCGCGTGCGGAAGTCGGCGCGCACCGACGCCACGAGCGCCGCGGAGACGAGGAACGACGCGCCGTTGGCCGCGAAGGCGCCCGAGGGCCCGGCCGCGGCCACCAGCAGGCCGCCGACCAGCGGGCCGAGCATCCGGCCGATGCTCGCGCTCGAGCTCAGCGTCGCGTTGGCCCAGGTCAGCCGCTCGGTCGGGACGAGGTTCGGGATCGCCGCGCTCGAGGCCGGGAAGAACGGCGACTCGAACACCGAGGCGAGCGCCGCCACGGCCACGAGCGCCGCCGGCTCGTCGAGGAACACGAGCGCCGCGAAGCACGCGGCCGCGCCCAGGTCCGAGCCGATCATCACGTGCCGGCGGTCGAGACGGTCGCCCAGCGAGCCTGCGAGCGGCGCCACGAGCCCCCGCACGCCGATGGCGGCGAGCAGGCCGGCCGACACCCACGTCGTCGAGTGCGTGCGCGTGTAGAGCGCCGCGATCAACGCGATGAACGCAGCCTCGCTCCCCGCCAGCGAGATCAGGCGGGCGATCGAGACACGGCGGACGCTGGTGCGGTACGGGGTGGTCATGGCAGAACTCCGGGCGAACGAGGGCGGTGCTCCGGTCGGCCGTCCTCGAGGGACGCGGGACCGCGCGGAGCGGAGGGACGAGAGCGGCGGCGGCGCGGCTAGCGCGCGGAGCCGAGGAGCCGCGGAGCGGCCTCGGCGCCAGGCCCGCCGGCGAACAGGAGGACCCCATCGCCGACGAGCGCCACCGTGGGCATCTCGTTCGTGCGGGTGAGGGGTCGCATGTCCGTCGGTCGTCCTTCGGTCGTTCGTTCGGTGCGGAGTCCTGTCGGCCGATCGTTCCGGCGTCCGGGACGACTCTCACCCTACACGGGCCGGTGGAGCGCTGTCCAGTGCGGATATCCCTACCCCGCCCCTCGTGCGAGCAGGCGGCTGAGGCCCGCTCAGGCGGCGATCAGGATGCCTGCGGCGGTCAGAAACGCCAGGGCGTGCCGGTCGCCGTCGACCTCGACCGTCATCACGCCGCCGAGCTCGTCGGCCTCGACCACGGCCACGGTGGCCCCCGGCCGCAGGCCACGCTCGGCCAGGTACTGGAGGAGCTCCGTCTTGCGGTCGGTCACGCGCGTGATCGTGCCCGACTCGCCGACCTCGAGCGTGGCGAGCGGGACGGCCGGGACGTCGATCATCGAGCCGTCCCGGGCCGGGATCGGGTCTCCGTGCGGGTCGTGGTGCGGCTGGCCGAGCTTCGCCGCGATCCGATCCTCGAGGCCCTCGGAGATGTGGTGCTCGAGCCGGTCGGCCTCGGCGTGGACCTCGTCCCAGCTCATGCCGAGGTGCTCGACGAGGTAGAGCTCGAGCAGGCGGTGATGGCGCAGCACCTCGAGCGCCACCGTCTCGCCGCGCTCGGTCAGGCGGACGCCGTGATACGGCTCGTGGGTCAGGAGCCGGAGGGCGTCGAGCCGCTTGACCATCCCGGTCACCGAGGCCGTCGAGACGCCGAGCCGCTCGGCGAGCGCCTGTGTGGTGACGGCGCCGCCGGCCGCCTCGCCGAGCTGGAGCACCGCCTTCAGGTAGTCCTGCATGGCGGGCGAGATACGGCGGCGCGCGGTGTCCGGCATCGGAGCCATCGTACCGACTGCCCGCGGGCCCGTCTGGCAGACTGGCTCGTCGTGGCACGTCGCGCGCAGGCCGGGGACGACGCCGGCCCGCGACTCGACGTCGTCGTGGATGGTGCGGGCCAGCATCTGGAACCCGCCGCAGATGCCCAGCACCGGGACGCCGTCCGCGGCCCGGCGGCACACCGCGTCGGCCAGCCCCGAGGCGCGCAGCCAGCCGAGGTCGGCGACGGTGGCTCTGGTGCCGGGCAGCACCACCAGGTCGGCGTCGGCGAGCTCCTCGGGGCGTGTGGCGTAACGGAGCAGCACGCCGGGTTCGGCGCCCAGCGCGTCGAGGTCGGTGAAGTTGGAGATGCGCGGCAGCCGCGCCACCGCCACCCGCAGCACGTCCTCCCCGTGCGCCGGCCCGGCGGCCGAGCGCGGCGCGTCCAGGCCCAGGGAGTCCTCGACGTCCAGCTCGAGGTCGGCCAGCCAGGGCAGCACCCCGAGCGTCGGACGGCCGGTGAGCTCGGTGAG
>CADCWC010000270.1 GCA_902806305.1 uncultured Thermoleophilia bacterium
CGGCGGGTCCTGCGCGACGAGGGACGCGGCGACCTGTTCGGCCACGGGCTCGGGCACGGCGTGGGCCTGAGGATCCACGAGGCGCCGACGCTCCGGCCGACCTCCACGGACGTGCTTGCCGCGGGCATGGTGGTCTCCGTCGAACCGGGCGTCTACCGGCCCGGTGCGTGGGGGATCCGCATCGAGGACCTGGTCGTCGTGACCGACGCGGGGTGCGACGTCCTGACCGGCTTCCCGAAGGACCTCACCGAGACCGCCTGAGATCGCGCGGCCGACGCGCCCGACGCCGTCGCGGCTCCTCCGTCCCGCCCGGCGACGCGAACAGGACCGGGCGGCGCCGCTGCCTCCGCCGTCGCCGGCGGACCGCTACCCTCATCCGCCATGGCCGAGACCGTCTCCACGAACCAGTTCAAGAACGGGATGCACATCCAGATCGACGAGACGGTCTTCCGGATCGTGGAGTTCCAGCACGTCAAGCCCGGCAAGGGCGGCGCCTTCGTCCGGACGAAGCTGAAGAACTTCGCCACCGGCGCCGTCATCGACCGCACGTTCCGCGCGGGCGAGAAGTTCCCCCGCATCCTCACCTCGGTCGACGACGTCCAGTTCCTGTACGACGACGGGTCGGACGTGGTGCTGATGAACACGCAGACGTACGACCAGATCCACCTCCCGCACGCCCTGGCCGCGGACGAGCTCCAGTTCCTCAAGGAGGGCGACACCGTCCAGCTCGTGACCGTCGACGACAAGCCCGCCGGGCTCCAGCTGCCCGCGGCGGTCGAGCTCGAGGTCGTCGAGGCCGCGCCCGGGGTGCGCGGCGACACCGTCTCGAACGCGACCAAGTCGGCCAAGCTCGAGACGGGCGCGACCGTCCAGGTGCCGATGTTCGTCAACGTCGGCGACCGGGTGCGCGTCGACACGCGCGAGGGCAAGTACATCTCCCGGGCCTGAGCCCGCGAGATCCCCGCATGGCGCGACTGATCGACACGTCCCTGCGGCTCCTGGCCCAGGAGCCGCTCGCGGGTCGCATGCCGCCGGGGCGCGTCCTCGAGGTGGCGGAGATCCTCGACCGGGCCGGCTTCCACGCTCTCGAGGTCACGGGCGGCGGCGTCTTCCGGGCGGCCGTGGCCCGCGGGGTCGAGAGCCCCTGGGAGCGCATCCGCGCGTACCGGCAGCGGGTGACCAGGACCCCTCTGGCAATGGCGCTGCGGGGGAACTTCCTGGTCGGGTCGCGGCCGGTCGGCGACGACCTCGTGCGGCGCTTCATCCTCTGCGCCGCCGACTCGGGCATCGACATCTTCCGCCTGCACGACCCGCTCAACGACGCGGACGACCTCCAGGTCGCCGCCGACGCGGTGCGGGCCGCGGGCGCCCGGCTCTACGCCGGACTCGTCTACGCGCAGGCGCCGGGCGGCGACGAGTTCCTCGTCGAGCGCGCGCGGCGCCTGGGGGCCATGGGCGCCGACCGGGTCATGCTCCACGACCCTGCGGGGCAGCTCGACCCGGCGCGGGCGGGCGACCTCGTGGGCCGGCTCGGCGAGGCGGCGGGCGTGCCCGTCGGCCTCTACGCGCAGGGCCCGGGCGGCGCGGCGCTCGCCGAGGCGGTCGAGGCGGCGCGGGCCGGCGCCGACCCGATCGCGACGGCCACGTTCCCGGTCGCCGTCTCGGCGCACCGCGCGCCCGGGGAGCTGCTGGCCCAGGCGCTCGCGGGCATGGACCTCGACGCGGGCGTGGACCAGGCGGTGCTGTGGGAGGCGGCAGAAGCCGTCGACCGGATCCTCGGCACGGAGGGCTCGATCCCGCCGCCGTCGTCGCACGCCTCGCTGCTCGGCTCCCTGAACCGGGTCAACGTCAGCCTCATCGTCGGGGTCGAGCGCCGCCTCGAGGCGCTGGACGCCGCGGACCGCCTCGGGGACGTCCTGGACGAGCTGCACCGCGTTCGCGCCGAGGTCGGCTCGCCGCCGACCGCCTCCCCGGTCGGGACGATCCTGGTGCGCCAGTCGGTCGAGCACACGCTGTCCGGGCGGCGCTGGCAGACGATGGGCGAGGAGATGCGCCAGCTCGTCCTCGGCGAGTGGGGCCAGACGCCGGGCCCGATCGACGCGCAGGTGGCTGCCGTGGCACGGGCCCTCGACGCTCCCGAGGTGGAGATACCGGACCTCGACGACGCCCGCGCCGAGGCCGGACGCCTCGCGACGTCCGAGGAGGAGCTCTGCCTCGTGGCGCTGTTCGGAGACCAGGTCCGGCCGCTGCTCGAACACGTGCGCGGGCGGGACCGCGTCTCGGCCGCCGCGCCGGGCGCCGAACCCGGCGAGGCCGACCGGATCCGCGAGCTCATCGCCCTGCTCGAGGCCTCAGAGGTCGGCGAGCTGACGATCGAGAACGGCGGCACCCGCATCACGGTCCGCAAGCAGGACGAGCGGGTCCCGGTCGCCGTGCCGGTGCCCGTGGCGGGCGCGGCGACCGCCCCCGGACCTGCCCCGCTCGCGCCGGTCGAGGAGCGCGTCACGATCGACAGCCCCATGGTCGGGATGTTCTTCCGCTCGGCCTCTCCGGGGGATCCGCCCTTCGTCTCGGAGGGCGACCGCGTGGAGATCGGCCAGACGCTCTGCCTGCTCGAGGCGATGAAGCTCTTCAACGAGCTGAAGGCGGACCGCGCGGGCGTCGTGCGCCGCATCCTGGTCGAGAACGGCGCGCCCGTGGAGTTCGGCCAGCCCCTCTTCGAGCTCGAGCCGTAGCGGCCGGCGACACGACGTGATCCGTCGCTGCCTGGTCGCGAATCGGGGTGAGATCGCGGTGCGCGTCATCCGCGCCTGCCGCGATCTCGGCATCCGCTCGGTGGCCGTCTACTCGACCGCGGACCGGGACGCGCTCCACGTCCGTCTCGCCGACCGGGCGATCTGCATCGGGCCGCCGGCGCCCGCCGACTCCTACCTGTCGATCCCGAACGTGATCGCGGCCGCCGAGACCTCCGGCTGTGACGCCGTGCACCCGGGCTACGGCTTCCTGTCCGAGAACCCCGCGTTCGTGCGGGCGTGCGCCGATGCGAACCTGATCTTCGTCGGGCCGCCGCCCGAGGTGATGGAGACGATGGGCGACAAGGCCTCGGCCAAGGAGGCCATGCGGAAGGCGGGACTGCCGCTCGTCCCGGGATCGGAGGGACGCCTGTCCTCGGCCGCCGACGCGTTCCCGGTCGCGGCCGAGGCGGGGTACCCCGTGCTGCTCAAGGCGGCGGCGGGCGGCGGCGGGCGGGGGATGCGGCTCGTCGGCTCGCCCGATGAGCTCGCCGACGCCTTCCGGCAGGCCTCGCAGGAGGCGCACGCCGCGTTCGGCGACGGCGGGATGTACCTCGAGAAGGCCGTGATCGACGCCCACCACGTGGAGATCCAGGTCCTCGCCGACGCCCACGGCGGCGTGCTGATCTGCGGCGAGCGCGAGTGCTCGATCCAGCGCCGGCACCAGAAGCTGATCGAGGAGGCGCCGTCGCCGTTCCTCGACGACAAGACGCGCGGCAACATGGCCAAGGCGGCCGAACGGGCCTGCAAGGCGGTCGGCTACATCAACGCCGGGACGATCGAGTTCCTGGTCGGCGCCGACCGCGAGTTCTACTTCATGGAGATGAACACGCGGCTGCAGGTCGAGCACCCCGTGACGGAGTCCGTGACGGGCATCGACCTCGTGCGCGAGCAGTTGCGGATCGCCTCCGGCGAGAAGCTGCGCCGGACCGGCCGGGCGGTGCTCACCGGGCACGCGATCGAGTTCCGGCTGAACGCCGAGGACCCGGCGCGCGGCTTCATGCCGTCGGCGGGGACGATCACCCGGTTCCGGCCGCCGCTCGGTCCGGGGGTCCGGGTCGACACGCACGCCTTCGAGGGCTACCGCATCCCGCCGTACTACGACTCGCTGCTCGCCAAGGTCGTGATCTGGGGCGAGGACCGCGAGACCGCCATCGCGCGGGCGCAGCGGAGTCTCGCCGAGTGCGAGGTCGAGGGCGTGGCCACGACCCGGGACCTGTTCCGCGATATCGTCCAGGAGGCCCGCTTCCGGGGCGGCACGTACACGACCGCCTACCTGGACGACGTGGCCGCCGACCTGCCCCACCTGTCCTCATGAGCGACCACCCGCTGATCCGGCGCGAGGGCGATCTGCAGTGGGAGATCACCCAGGAGGCGCTGGACGCCGCCGCGGCGGCCGCCGCCACGTCGGTCGAGGGCGTCGAGGTCCCCGACCGTCGGCTGGCGGGCGCGCTGCGACGGACGCACGCCGTCGAGGTGGCCGAGACGAGCCTCCGCGTCTCGCTCGGCGTGGTCTGCCGCTACGGCGTCGTCCTGCCCACGGCGGGCGCGGCGGTGCAGGCCGTCGTGGCCGAGCGCCTGGCGCGCCTGACGGGCCTCGAGGTCGAGCGGGTCGACGTCACCGTCCTCGCCGTGACCCGCACGTGAGCGTCGAGACGGGGCGCAGGCAGGCGCGGCGGGCCGCCCTCGTGCTGCTCTACCAGCACGACGTGACGGGGCGGCCGCTCGCCGAGCTGGCCGAGCGGTACCGCGAGGACACCCGCGGCCCGGTGCCCGAGTACACCCGCGAGCTCGTCGAGGCGGTCCTGCACGAGCGCGAGGCGCTCGACCTGGTGATCGGCGAGCACGCGCACGGCTGGTCGCCCGAGCGGATCTCCCCGATCGAGCGCGCCGCGCTCCGGATCGCCACCTTCGAGCTCACGCAGCGCCCCGACGTCCCGGCCTCCGTGGCGATCGACGAGGCGGTCCGGCTGTCGAAGCGGTACGCCTCGCCCGAGGCGGCGACGTTCGTCAACGGCGTCCTCGGGGCGACGGCCCGGGCGCTCGGCGTGGGGCGCTGAGGAGGAGCACGTGGCCGACGACCGCCTCGCCGGGCTCGACGCGCTCCTCGCCCGGCTCGAGGACGCGCGCGTCCGGCTCGAGCGGGCGGACGGCGCCGAGGCGGCGCTGCCGATCCTGGCCGAGCTGCACGAGCTCTCCCAGGCGGTCGCGGTCGAGGTCGACCGGCAGCGTCGGGCCGCCGCCGACGAGGCGGAGCAGGATGACGGGCAGCTCGAGCTCGGCTGAGCGCGCGTTCCCGCACCGGCTCGTGGCCGCCGTCGAGGCGTACCTCGAGACCCTCACCTGGAGCGGCGCCCCCGATCTCGCCCCGTTCGACCGGGCGCTCGTCCACCCCCTGGAGGCAGGCGGCAAGCGCCTGCGGCCCGTGCTCCTCCTGGCCGCCGTCGAAGCGCTCGACGGCGACGTCGAGGCGGCCCTGCCGACCGCCGCGGCCCTCGAGTACGTGCACACCTTCTCGCTGGTCCACGACGACCTGCCCGCGCTCGACGACGACGACCTCCGCCGTGGCCGGCCGACGACGCACGTGGCGTTCGGCGAGGACGTGGCGATCCTGGTCGGCGACGCGCTGCTCAACTGCGCCTACCGCATCGTCCTCGAGCGCCAGGGCGGGCCGGCCGAGCGTCGGCTGGCGGCGCTCGGCGTGCTCGGCCGGGCGGTGGACGGCATGATCCGCGGCCAGTATCTGGACCTGCGGGCCGAGGGCGACGTCGACGAGAGCACCCTCCGGCGGGTCTCCGGCCTGAAGACCGGCTGCCTGATCGAGGCGTCGGTCGGCTGTGCGCTCGCGCTCGAGGGCGTGGAGGGCGACGACGCGGCGGCCTACCGCGGCCTCGCCGCAGAGCTCGGCTACGGCTTCCAGGTCGTCGACGACGTGCTCGACGCGACGAGCTCCGAGGCAGTGCTCGGCAAGACGGCGGGCGCC
>CADCWC010000271.1 GCA_902806305.1 uncultured Thermoleophilia bacterium
GGGCCGCCGCGCGCTCGCCGATGAGCAGCACCGCGACCATCGGGTTCACGGTCGGCATGGTCGGGAACACGGACGCGTCGGCGATCCGGAGCCCGTCGAGGCCGCGGACGCGGAGCTCGGGATCCACGACCGCGAGCGGGTCGTCGACGGCGCCCATCCGACACGTCCCGACCGGGTGGTAGACCGTGTTGTGGGAGGCCCGGCCGTAGGCCGACAGCTCGGCGTCGGTCGTGAGCGCGGGTCCCGGCGCCACCTCGCGCCTGATCCACTCCCGGAACGGCGACGTGGCCGCGACCTCGCGGGCCAGGCGCAGGCCGTCCACCAGGCAGCGCTCGTCCTCGCCGTCCGGGTCGGTGAAGTAGCCGAAGTCGAGGGCGGGCTTGACGTCGGGGCGGGACGACAGGAGCCACATGCGTCCGACGCTCGCGGGGCGCGGAATGTTCGGCGTCAGGCACATGGCGTGCTCGGGCACGGGGTAGCCGAGCCGCTCGGTGTTGGCCGTGAACGGGATCTGGTACGTGTGGTACATCAGGTCCGGTCGCACGTCGCGACGGAGGCGGTTCACGAACAGGCCGACGTCGGCGTCCATGGTCGTCTCCCGCGGGACCGGCCGTGAGGTCTCCCACAGGATGATCCCCTCCGGATGGTCGAGCAGGTGCTCGCCCACGCCCGGCAGCTCGGCGCAGACGTCGAGCCCGACGTCGCGGAGCCCGCCCGCGGGTCCGATCCCGGACAGGAGCAGGAGCCGTGGCGTGTCGATCGCCCCGGCGGCGAGCACGATCTCGCCGTCGGCGTGGATCGTCCTCGTCCGCCCCTCGGGGTCGAGGACCTCGACGGCCGCCGCCCGGTCGCCCTCGAGCAGCAGGCGAAGGGCCCGCGTGTCGGTCAGCAGCGTGAGGTTCGGGCGCCCGAGGACGGGGTGCAGGTAGGCGACGGACGAGGACTGGCGGATGCCGGTGGCGGGGTCGTAGCCGACGGACAGGAACCCGACCCCGTCCGAGAACGGCGCGGCGTTGAAGTCCTCGACCACAGGCACGCCGAGGGCGCTCGAGGCCGCCTCGATCACGGCCCGGCAGACCTCGTTGCGGTCGGGTTCGGCCACGGGCGCGAAGCGGACCTGCAGCCGCTCGAGCTCCGGCTCGAGCGACGCGGCCCCCCACCCGGTGGCGCCGGCGGCCTCCCAGTCGGCCAGGTCGCCCGGCAGCGGACGGAAGCAGATCATCGTGTTGTGCGAGGAGCAGCCGCCGAGCACGCGGGCCCGGGCGTGCCGGATGTGGGAGTTGCCGCGCGGTTGCAGGACGCTGCGGTAGTCCCAGTCGAGGTCCGAATCGAGCAGCTCGAGCCAGCGCCGCAACCGGAGCACCCGGTCCTGGCCGAGGTCGCTCGGGCCCGCCTCGATCAGGCAGACGCGATGCGCCGGGTCCTCGCTCAGCCGGGCCGCCACCACGGCGCCCGCCGTGCCGCCGCCGACGATCACCGTGTCGAACCCCTCCAGCCCCTCGGCCTCCGGGCCCGGCGCGCCGCGCCGTGCGGCCCCGAGCAAGCTCACGCGGGCGCCTCGGCCGCCTGTCGGGCGAACCACCCCGCGGGCGCGGGATGGTCGTTCGTGTAGACGTGCTTGGCCTCGCGGAACTCGTCCAGGCCGCTCGGGCCGAGCTCGCGACCGACGCCCGACTGCTTGAACCCGCCCCACTCGGCGCCCGGGAAGTACGGGTGGTAGTCGTTGATCCAGACCGTCCCGGCGCGGAGGCCCGCCGCGACACGACGCGCCCGGTCGGGGTCGCCGGTCCAGACGGCGCCCGCGAGGCCGTACGGCGTGTCGTTGGCGAGCCGCAGCGCGTCCTCCTCCGTGGCGAAGCGCTCGGCCGTGATGACGGGGCCGAAGATCTCCTCGCGGACGGCGCGCATCCCGGCGTGACAGTCGGCGAGGACCGTCGGCCGCAGGAAGTAGCCGGCCTGCAGCCCGGCGTCGTGCGGGCGACCGCCGCCCGCCACCAGATGCGCGCCCTCGGCGACCGCGCCGCGGATCGCCTCCTCGACCTTCTCGCGCTGCGCGGCCGAGATCAGCGGGCCGCTCTCCGTCTCGTCGTCGAGGCCGCTGCCGAGCCGGATGCGGTCGGCCCGCTCGGCGACCGCCGCGACGAAGGCGTCGTGGATCTCCTCCTGCACGAGCAGCCGGGAGCCTGCCGAGCAGACCTGGCCCGCGTGGAAGAAGGCCGCGTTCAGCGCCTGGTCGACGGCGGCGTCGAGGTCGGCGTCCGCGAAGACGATGTTCGGGTTCTTGCCGCCGAGCTCGAGCGCGACCTTCTTGACCGTCCCGGCGGCGGCGGCCATCACCGTGCGCCCGGTGACGAGGCCGCCCGTGAAGGAGACCATGTCGACGAGCGGGCTCTCGGCCAGGGGGGAACCGGCGGCCGGGCCCGCGCCCAGGACGAGGTTCGCGACGCCGCGGGGCACGCCCGCCTCGGCCAGCAGCCGGATCAGCAGGATGGTCGTGCTCGGCGTGAGCTCGCTCGGCTTGAGGACGAAGGTGCAGCCCGCCGCGAGCGCGGGCGCCACCTTCCACGACGCCTGCAGGAGGGGGTAGTTCCACGGCGCGATCAGGCCGCAGACGCCGATCGGCTCGTAGACCACCCGGCTCGAGGTGCCCGGGTTGGGCGACGGCACGGTCCGCTCCCAGACGTGGTCGTCGGCCGAGGCGTAGTACCGGAAGACGGCCGCCACGTCCGCCACGTCGGCGCGGCTCTCGGTCAGGGTCTTGCCGGTGTCGAGCGTCTCGGTCAGGGCGATGTCCTCGGCGTCGCGGTCGAGGAGCTCGGCCACACGGCCGAGGAGGGCCTGTCGCTCGGCCGGCGCGGTCCTGCGCCACGGACCCTCGTCGAAGGCACGACGGGCCGCGGCGATGGCGCGCTCCGTGTCGGCGCGGCCGGCCTCGTCCACGACGCGCACGACGCTGCCGTCGAAGGGGTTCTCGACCTGTCGCGTGGCGCCGTCGGCCGCGTGACACCACTCGCCGTCGATGAACAGCGACGGATCTGCCACCGTCCCCCTCCTCGTGCTCGACCCGTCCGGAGGACGCCTCCCGAGGGCGCCCGCCGCCAGGGTACGGCCCGCCTCCGACAAGATCAAGCGCGACCGCCGGCCCTGGCCCCCGGGGCGCTCAGGCGTCGGCCGGGCGGGTCGGGCCCGGTGCGCGCACCCTCGCGCCACATCGTGAGCGACCGTGCCGAGGCGGGCGCCTTTCGGATACCGTGGACCGAGCCTCGGCGTCGCGCCCGCGACGCCGCATCGAGACACGGAGGGCCGCGTGGCACGCACCGGGACGAAGAGCAGCCTCGAGATCGCCCAGGAGGCCGTCCTGCGCCCCATCGCCGACGTGGCGGCGGAGCTCGGGCTGCAGGACGAGGAGGTCGACCCGTACGGCCGCTACAAGGCCAAGGTCGACCTGGGCGTCATCGACCGCCTCGCCGACCGCCCCGACGCCAAGCTGATCTGCGTCACCGCCGTCACCCCCACCGCCGCGGGCGAGGGCAAGACCACCACGTCGGTCTCGCTGACGCAGGGCCTCGGCACGCTCGGCCAGACGGCGGCCCTCGCGATCCGCGAGGCGTCGCTCGGGCCCGTCTTCGGCGTGAAGGGCGGAGCGGCCGGCGCGGGCCACGCCCAGATCGTGCCCATGGAGGACCTGAACCTCCACTTCACCGGCGACATCCACGCCATCAGCGCCGCCAACAACCTGCTCGCGGCCTTCATCGACGCACACATCATGCACGGCAACGAGCTGCGCATCGATCCGCACACCATCTCCTGGCGCCGCGCGCTCGACATGAACGACCGCGGCCTGCGGTCCGTCATCACGGGGCTCGGCGGAGCGAAGAACGGCACGCCGCGCGAGACCGGGTTCGACATCACCGCCGCCTCCGAGGTGATGGCCATCCTGGCCCTCGCCGTCGACCTCCCGGACCTGCGACGGCGCCTCGGCGCCATCACGATCGGGGAGGACGTCGATGGCAAGCCGGTCACGGCCGAGCAGATCGGCTGCGCCGGCTCGATGGCCGTGCTGCTGAAGGACGCGATCCGGCCGAACCTCGTGCAGACGCTCGAGGGACAACCCGCCTTCGTCCACTGCGGGCCGTTCGCCAACATCGCCCACGGCAACTCGTCCGTCGTCGCCGACCGGGTGGCGCTGAAGACGGCCGACTACCTGATCACCGAGTCGGGCTTCGGGGCCGACATGGGCTTCGAGAAGTTCGTCGACATCGTCTGCCGCCAGTCCGGGATCCGTCCCTCCGCCGTCGTGCTGGTCGTCACCGTCAAGGCCCTCCAGCTGCACGGCGAGTCCTCGGGTGAGACCGAGAAGACGGCGGCGATCACGAAGGGCGCGGAGAACATGGTCCGCCACCTGGCGATCGTCGAGGGGGTCGGCCTGCCGTGCGTGGTGGCGGTCAACCGCTTCCCGCAGGACACCGACGAGGAGGTCGAGCTCGTCAAGCGCCTCGCCCTCGAGGCCGGCGCCCGCGACGCCCAGATCAACACCGCGGTCGCCGAGGGCGGGAGCGGCGCGGCGGACCTGGCCCGGGCCGTCATGGAGGCGGCGGACCAGCCGTCCGAGCTCCGCATGACGTACGAGGACTCGGCGCCGCTCGACGAGAAGATCCGCCTCGTGGCCCAGAAGGTCTACGGGGCGCGCGACGTCGACTTCCTGCCCGCGGCGAAGGCCACGCTCAAGCGCTTCAGCGAGCTCGGGTACGACCGGCTGCCGGTCTGCATGGCGAAGTCGCACCTGTCGCTCTCGCACGACCCGAACCTCAAGAACGCGCCGACGGACTTCGTCGTGCCGATCCGCGACCTGCGTGCCTACACGGGGGCGGGCTTCGTCACCGTCCTCTGCGGGGACGTCATGCAGATGCCCGGCCTCGGCAAGAACGCCGCCGGTCTCGGCATCGACATCGACGAGTCGGGGCGGACGGTCGGCCTGTTCTGAGCCGTCAAGGTCTGTCGCCTCAAGCGCTTCGCGCTTGACCCTCCAAGACTCGCCGATCGCCTGCGGCGATCCTACCGGCGAGTTCGCGGCCGGCACGTCGCCTGCGGCGACCGTGCCGGCCGCTCCGTTGACAGCTCACGACTCGATGGGATGCCCTTCGGGCATGGTCCCATCGAGTTCTGACCGTCGATGCTCGAGCCGGATCGTTCCAGCCGGCCCGTGACTCAGCCGGTCCGCGTGGCCGCCACCCGGCCGAGCGGCACGTCGGTCTGCTCGTCGCCGCTCGCCGCGGCGGCGAGCGCCTCGCCGATGACCGGCGCGTGCTTGAACAGGTTGCCGCCCGCGAAGGCGCGGACGCGGCCGTGGCTCCAGAGCGCGAACGCGTCGTCGTGCTCGTCGGCCAGGTTCGAGGCGGTGCAGGCCCGGAGCGCGACGGGCTCGGGCTCCAGGGCGGGTAGCGCTCGGGCCACGTAGGCCGCCGCCCGCGCGACGGTCGCCGCGGGCGTGTCCGGGTCCTGGCCGTGCACGCCGACGGCGTAGAGGTCGGTGCCGGGCAGCGGCAGGGCGTAGACCCGCTCGCCGTACGTCCCGGAGCGGTCGAGCAGGCAGGGGGGCGGACCGGCCCCGTCCCGCAGGCGGAAGGCGACGCGGATGTGCTGCTCCGTGCGCAGGGCGATGTCCAGGCCGAGCTCGCGCACCAGGGCCGGCGTCGCCGCGCCCGCACAGACGACCACCGCGTCCGCGCGGACGAGAACGCGGTCGCCGACGACCGTGGCCGG
>CADCWC010000272.1 GCA_902806305.1 uncultured Thermoleophilia bacterium
GACGTCCTCAGGGCGCCCGAGGCGGCCGACCGGGATGCGCTCGACCATGTGCTGCATGTCCTTGATCATCTCCGTGTCGATGAGCGCCGGCGCGAGCGCGTTGGAGGTCACGCCGGCGCCGGCGTACTCCGTCGCGATCGACTTCGCCAGGGTCATGACGCCCGCTTTGGAGGCGCCGTAGGCGGCGCCCGAGTTCGTCCCGCCGGTCACGCCGGCGCTCGAGCCGATGGCCACCACCCGGCCGTACTGCGCCTCGCGCATCGCTCCGAGCGCACGCCGGGCGGGCAGGAACCCTCCGGTCAGGTTGATGTCGATCGTGCGCTTCCACGAGGACAGGCTCGTCTGCTCCAGCGGTGCCGGCGTCAGCACCCCGGCGTTCAGCACGAGGATGCTCGGCGCCCCCAGTGACGTTTCGATCTCGGTGAACGCAGCGTCGACGGCCTCCTCATAGGCGACGTCCGCGGCCACGGCGAGCCCGGGGAAGTCCGCCGGGCGCACCAGGTCGATGCCGGCCACGGCGCAGCCTTGCTCCGCGAGGGTCGTGGCGATGCGCAGGCCGATGCCCCGGCCGGCGCCGGTGACCACCGCGACCTTGTCCTGGAGTCCGTCGAGGACCATGTGGAAACGCTCCTGGATACGATTGCAGCGCGACGGTATCAGGCGCCGCCGCGTCCGTCCGACCTGCCATGAAGATCGGCATCGACACCTACAGCTACCACCGGCTCCTGGGTGAACAGCGCCCCGGCGAGGCCCCGTCGCCGCGCCGCTGGGAGCACGAGCAGGTGATGGCCGAGATGGTCGCGGCCGGAGCAGAGGTCCTGTCGCTCGAGACGGCCTTCCTCCCCCCGGCCTCCACGGCGCTCGGGCACGAGCTGCACACCCAGGCGTCGGGGCGGGACGTCGCGGTGTCCTGGGGTCATCCGTACGGCTTGCGCTGGGGCACCGACGCCTCCGCCGCGCGCGACCTTGAGGCCTGGGTGGCCGTGGCGGGGTCCATGGGCTGGCGGTGCGTGCGCTTCGTGCTCGCCCATCCGGCGCTCGGCGCCGAGGCCCGGCGCCCGGACGGAAGGCTGCGCCCGGACGTGCGCCGCGGCGTCGAGCGCCGGCTGCGCGAGCTCGTGGCCGGCGCCGCGGCCCAGGCCGTGGTGCTGTGCCTGGAGAACCACGCCGACCTCACGGTGGACGAGCTCGAGGACCTCGTCCACGTCGTTCCCGGGCTTGCGATCTGCTTCGACACGGTCAACGCGCTGCGGGTCGGGGACGATCCCGTCGATGCCGCCGGCAGGCTGCAGGCCCATATCCGGATCGTCCACGTCAAGGACACAAGAGCCGTCCCGCTGACCTGCCGACTCGGCGAGGGCGACCTGGACCTCACCGGGGTCCTGCGGCCCCTGGCCGCGCGACCTGACGTCGCGGCCTGCGTCGAGTTCGCCGACTTCGCGTCCCCGGCGGGCGACGAGGTCGAGCTGGTCCGCGACGGCGTCGCCTGGCTGAAGCGTTGGCGCTTGACAGCCGGAGAAGCGGCGAACTAATGTCGGAAACGTTTCCAGGACCGATTGCATCGGACCGTCCCCCGAGATGAAAGTTGGGCGCGGAATGTTCGTAGGGTCGAGGACGACGTGTGCCGTGGTGTCCGCCTTGCTCCTCGCCGTGGGCATGGCGGCTTGCGGTGAAGACGAGGGCGGAGGCGGCGGGGGCGGCGGGGACACGGCAGCCGACACGCCCGCCCAGCAGCAGACGACGGCCGAGGCGACGGGCAACGTCCCCGCCGATCCCGATGCGGCCGAGTTCGAGAAGGCGGCGCCCGGCAGCGGCGAGGGCCTGAAGATCGGCTACATCTCCCTCGGGGAGTCGGTCCCGTTCGTGAAGCTCGTCTCCGACAGCATCCGAGAGCAGGCCAAGGCCTCCGGGGCCCAGCTGGTGTTCTGCGACTCGCAGCTCGACGGCGCCAAGGCCCTCGACTGCGCACGGAACTTCAAGACCCAGGCCGTCGACGCGATCATCAACTTCCAGGTGGACGAGAAGTCGGCGCCGCGGATCTGCGCGGCAGGCCCGGACGTCCCCGTCATCGCGGTCGACATCAACCAGAAGCCGTGCCAGGTCTCCTTCATGGGCGCCAACAACGAGCGCGCCGGAACCATCGCGGGCGACGGGATGGGGCAGTACTTCAAGGCCAACGAGAACTGCGAGTACGACGCCATCGTGACGATGGAGTCGCCGGCCGCCGGCATCGTCAACGAGCAGCGCATCGGCGGCGCGCTCAAGGGCTTCGAGGCCGTGTGCGGGCCGGTCAAGAACCGCAGGAAGGTGGACGGCAAGGGCACGATCGAGGGCGGCCAGCAGAAGTTCCGCGACGTCCTGACGGCCCTGCCGGGAGCCAAGAAGATCATCGTCATGTCCCTCAACGACGACATGGCCCTGGGTGCGCTGGCGGCTGCGAAGTCGCAGGGGCGCGCGGAGGACCTCTTCCTCTCCGGGCAGGGCGCCGATCCCACCTCGCACTGCCAGATCAAGGACAACCCGCAGTGGATCGGGGACACGGCGTACTTCCCGGAGCGCTACGGGGAGATCCTGGTTCCCAACGCGATCAGGGCGGCCAAGGGCGAGGAGGTCGAACCGCAGCTGTTCGTGCCGCACACCTTCGTCAACAAGGACAACCTGGCGGAGTTCTACGAGCCGGCCAGCTGCTGACCCGATGGACGACGGGTTCGTTCTCCAGGCCCGCGGGATCCGCAAGTCCTTCGGCGGCGTCGAGGTCCTCCGGTCGGTGGACCTCGACGCCCGGGGAGGCTCGGTGCTTGCCCTGCTCGGGGAGAACGGTGCCGGCAAGTCGACGCTGGTCAAGATCCTCGCCGGGGACCACAAGCCGGACGCCGGCGAGATCCTGGTCGGCGACAAGGCGTTCGACGCGCTGGATCCGATCCAGGCCAGGGCGCTCGGCGTCCGGATGATCTTCCAGGAGCTCAGCGACGCGCCCGACCTGACGGTCGCCGAGAACATCTCCCTGGGCCGGTGGCCGACCCGGCGCGGCATCGTGGCGTGGCGCGTCCTGCGCGACCGCGCAGTCGCCGCGCTCGACGACCTCGGGGTGGACATCGATCCCGACGCCCCGGTCTCGTCCCTGCGGATCGGCGAGCGGCAGGCCGTGGAGATCGCCCGGGCCATGTCCGACCAGGCTCGCTGCCTGATCCTCGACGAGCCGACGGCGGCGCTCTCGGGCCAGGAGGTCGATCGGCTCTTCGAGGCGGTCGCCCGGCTGCGCAGCAACGGCGTCGCGCTCGTCTACATCACCCACCGCCTGGACGAGGTCGCCCAGGTCGCCGACCGTGTCGAGGTCCTCCGGGACGGTGCCGTCGTCCTGGAGCGCGACGTCGCCGAGACGACGCGCGCGGACCTGGTGACGGCGATGATCGGGCGCACCATGGCGGCCGTCGCCCGCCCGCCGGCACCGGCCCCGGCCGACCGGCCGACGGACCGCCCCCTGCTGGCCTTCGAGGACGCCGGCAGCGAGGGCGCCTTCCGCAACGTCGACATCGAGGTGCGCTCGGGCGAGATCGTCGCGCTGTACGGGAAGCTGGGGTCGGGCATCGCCGAAGTGGCCGAGAGTGTCTACGGGCTGCGGCAGGTCGATCACGGCGAATGCCGGCTCGACGGCGCGCCCCACGCGCCGCAGGGGCCACATGCCGCGATCGCCGCCGACGTCGGCTTCCTGCCGGCCGATCGCCAGAGCGAAGGCGCCTTCATGGTCCGCTCCGTCGCGGAGAACATGTCCATCCCCTCCTGGCCTCGCATGAGCAGGCGCGGGATCCTGCGCCGCTCGTCGGAGGTGACCGCCTATCGCCGGTGGCACGACCAGCTGGGCATCCGGTCACGCAACGAGCCCGACCAGCTCATCGCGACGCTCTCCGGCGGCAACCAGCAGAAGGTCCTGCTCGCGCGCTGGCTCGAGCGGGGCTGCCGGGTCCTGGTGCTCGTGGAGCCGACGCGCGGCGTCGACGTGGGCGCCCGCCTCGAGATCTACGACGAGATCCGGCGGCTGGCCCGCGAGGGGATGGCGGTCCTCGTGGCCACGTCGGACTACGAGGAGGTCGTCCAGCTCGCCGATCGCTCAGCCGTCATGGCCCGCGGAAGGATCGTCGGCCGTCTCGAGGGCGACGCGATCACCACCAAGCAACTCACGGAGCTCGCCGGCGGATGACCCCACCGACCGATACGACAGCCACCCCGGCGACGGTCGGAGCGTCGCCGGCCGGCGCGTCGGGGAGCCCCGGCCGCCGGCGCGCGGTCCCGGAGACGGCCGCGCTCGCCGGGGTCCTCGTGGCCCTGTGCATCTTCTTCTCCATCACGTCGGAGTTCTTCTTCGGCTACGACAACATCGTCAACATCCTCACCGCGATGGCCGTCACCGGCATCATCGCCGCTCCGGCGACGATGCTGCTGATCGCCGGGCAGTTCGACCTCTCGGTCGGTTCCGCGGCCGCGTTCTGCGGCGCGGTGCTCGCCTCGGTGGCGGGGAGCGAAGGACTCGGGCTGGCGGTTCCCGCGGCGATCGCCGCGGGCCTCGGGATCGGCGTGCTCAACGGCCTCCTCGTGACCGTCCTCGGGATCAACGCGCTGATCACCACGCTCGGGACCCTGGCCGCGTTCCGCGGCCTGACGCAGGTCCTGACCGACGGCCAGACCCTCGGGGTCAACGAGTTCAGCGGACTCGGGACGTCACGGCCGCTCTTCGACGTCCCGCTGCCGGTGTTCATCTTCGTGGTCATCATGGTCGGCTTCTGGCTGATGAGCCGCTACACGGTCTTCGGCCGCTCGATGTACGCGATCGGGTCGAACCCCGTGGCGGCCCGGCTGAACGGCCTGCGCTCCGGTCGCGTGATCTTCATCGGCTTCGTGCTGTCGGGAGCCTGCGTCGCGATCGGTGGCCTGATCCTCGCCTCGTCGCTCGGGGCTGCGTCGCCGCAGGCGGCGTCAGGACTGGAGCTCTCCGTCGTCACCGCCGTCATCCTCGGCGGGGCGAGCCTGGCCGGCGGACGAGGGTCGGTGCTGGGCACCATGCTCGGCCTGCTGATCATCGCGGTCCTGAACAACGGCCTGGTGCTGCTCAACGTCTCGAGCTTCTGGCAAGAGGTCGCGCGCGGAACGCTGTTGATCCTCGCGGTCGGCTTCGACCAGCTGCGCATCCGACTGACATCCGACTGAGGAGGACCGATGGAGCGACTGCGCCTCGGGGTGATCGGCGCCGGCTCGTGGGCCGTCGCCTCGCACCTTCCCGTCTTCGCCGCGCGCGACGACGTGGAGATGGTGGCGGTGGCGCGCAAGGGGCCGGAGCTCCTGGAGCGCATCCGGGACACGTTCGGCTTCACCCACGCCAGCGAGGACTACCGGGACGTCCTGGCGGCCGGCGTCGACATCTGCCTCGTGGCCAGCCCGACCGGCCTGCACCACGAGCACGCCTCGGCGGCGATGGAGGCCGGGGCGCACGTGCTGGTGGAGAAGCCGTTCACGATCGCCCCGGCCGATGCGTGGGACCTCGTCGACACCGCGAAGCGGACCGGGCGCCACCTCGTCGTCGCCTTCGGCTGGAACCACCGCCCGATGGTGGTCCGCTTCGTCGAGGAGCTGCGCGACCACGGCGGCATCGGCGACATCGAGCACGTCAGCGTGCACATGGCGTCGGCCACCCGGGAGCTCCTGACGAACACCGCCGCGTACCCCGCCGCCGCGCCCGAGGCGG
>CADCWC010000273.1 GCA_902806305.1 uncultured Thermoleophilia bacterium
CCCGTCACGCTGCGCGCCCCGGCCCCGCAGAAGTACAGGACCGCATCGGCCCCCTCGTCGGGCTCGACGGCGCGAGCGAGCGGCTGGCTCGACACGGCTTCCTCGTAGAGCGCTCGGACCGAGACGTCGCGATCGGCGCGGACCGACGCGGTCGCCGTCTGCCAGATGTCCGTCCAGACGTTCCCCGGGCAGACGGCGTTCACCGTGATGCCGAGCGGAGCCAGCTCGACCGCCGCGCCGCGGGTCAACGACAGCAGCGCCGCCTTGCTGGCCGCGTACCCCAGGAAGCCGGGCGCCGGGCTACGGCCGACCCAGGACGCCACGTTGACGATGCGCCCACCACCGCAGGCGGCCATGTGCCGTGCGGCTGCCTGCATGGCGACGAACGGGCCGCGGACGTTGGTGGCCAGCATCGCGTCGAGGTCGGCCGGGAGCGCGTCGAGGAGCGTCGCGCCCCGGTTGATCCCCGCGTTGTTCACGAGCACGTCGAGCCGCCCGAAGCGGGCTGCAACGCCGTCGACGAAGCGACGGAGCTCGTCCGGGCGGGAGACGTCGACCTGGTCGGCCATCGTCCGGTGCTCGCCGAGCGTGGCGGCCACCGCCCGCACCTCGGCGCCACGGGAGCAGAGGCCGAGCCGGTAGCCGCGGGCTGACAGGCGCTCGGCGACCACCCGTCCGATGCCGCGACCCGCACCCGTGACGATGGCGACGGCGTCGACGTCGGCGCTCACGTCGTTCCGCCGCTCAGAGCGCCGCGACCATCTCGGCGTGCCGGCGAGGGGTCGGAGGGACCAACGGCAGCCGCATCTCGGGCGAGGCGATGACGCCGCGGTGGTGGAGCGCGGTCTTCACGGCGGCCACGAAGTCCGGGGCGCCGAGCGCGACGTGGAAGAAGCGGAGCGCCGGCTCGTACTCGGCCCAGGCGGCCTCCAGGTCCCCGGCCTCGAGCGCGCGCCACAGGCCGCTCGCCCGCTCCGGATAGATCATCGGCAAGGCGACCATGGCGCCCTCCGCGCCGCGGGTCAGCTGGTGCCAGAGCACGACGTCGTCGCCCGCATGGACGACCAGGTCCGTGCCCGCGCGGAGCGCCGCCACCTTCTCGACGGCCGTGTCGGTCACCTTGATGTGCGTCAGCCGCGGAACCGCCTCGGCGAGCGCCGCGATGTCGGAGACGGCCAGCGACGTGTGGCTTGCGATCGGGTTGTCGTAGAGGCAGATGTCGGCCGGGGCGAAGTCACCGATCGCGCCGAAGTACGCGGTCAGCATCGACAGGTCGTTGGCGTAGTAGTTCGGGCAGGACACCATCAGCAGCGCCGCGCCGACGTCGCCGGCCACGTCCGCCAGGCGACGGGAGTGCTCGAGGCAGTTGTCGGAGATGGCCACGGCCAGCCGGTGCTGCCCTGCGGCGTGCTCGGCGCACGCTCGGATCAGTCGCTCGCGCTCGTCCATCGTCAGGCTCGCGACCTCGCCCACGCTGCCGCCCACGAGATAGCCCGCGACGTGGTCGCCGAGGTAGTCGAGCTGCCGATGGAGGCTCGCCAGGTCCAGCCTGCCGTCCAGGAGCGGCGTGGCGATCGGCGGCAGGAACCCCGTCACACGCGTGGGCTCGGCCGTGACGGTCGTGTCCGGCTGCGATCGGGTCGTGCTCATGACGGCACCTCGGACTCCCGGCGCCGCCGGGCGGTCGCCTCGCGGTCGACGGAACCGGCGTCGTCCAACACGACGCCGTACTCGGCCTCGGCCTGTTCGGCCGGGATGAAGCCCTGCCGCACGTCCTCCTCGATCTGCGCGGCGTCCCGTTCGAGCGGATCGCCATAGCCGCCGCCGCCGGAGGTCACGATCCGCACCCGGTCGCCTTCGCGGAGGTAGACGTCGGAGAACTTGCCGTTGCAGGCGACGCCGCACGCCTCGCTGAACGTCCGGAAGTCGTCCTCCCCGGCGCGGGCGACGTACATGCCGGAGTTCCGGCCCGGGCCGCCGCCGTAGAGCCCCCACGGCTGCTGCTCCTCCTTCTCGATGAAGCAGGAGATGCGCATGTACTCGGACGTCACGCGGAACTGACGCGTGTAGCCGAACCCGCCGCGATTCCGACCGGGGCCCGCGGACCCCTCGTGGATGGCCAGCTGCTCGTGCAGCATCGGGTAGCGCGTCTCGAGGATCTCCACCGGCTGGAGCGCGCAGTTGCCGTTCGGGATGCAGAGCGCGTTGTTGCCGTCCTTGGTCGCGCGACCGCCCCAGCCGCAGCCCTCGTTGGTGAGGTTCGCGAACGTGTCCCCCGTCTCCGGGTGCACGCCGCCCACCGCGACAAGCGCCGACGTGCCGCCGTCGTGCGCCGAGACACGGTCCGGGAGGGCGCCGGAGAGCGCGCCGTAGATCGCCATCACGAGGTGCGGGTGGATCTCGGAGTTGCCGCCGACGCTCGCGCCGGGATAGGCCACGTTCACGATGGTCCCGTGCGGCGCGATGATCCGCACCGGCCGGTAGCAGCCGTGGTTCGACGGGATCGAGTGGTCGGTCAGGTGCAGGAGCGCGTTGTACGTGGCCGAGGCTGTCACGCCGTACGTGCAGTTGACGGGTCCGCGGCGTTGCGGATCGGAGCCGGTGTAGTCGACGGTCAGTTGGTCGCCCTCGATGTGGACGCGCAGCTTCAGCAGCGCGGGCTCCCGCGTGACGCCGTCGTTCTCGATGACGTGGTCCTCGAAGGGGTAGTCCCCGTCCGGCATCTCGGCGATCTCCGCCCGCATCCGACGCTCGGAGTAGTCCTTGATCGCCTCGCCGAGCGCTCGGAACCGGGCCCGGCCGTGCTTGGCGACGATCTCGTGGATCCGCCGCTCACCGACGTGGAGCGAGCCGATCATCGAGCGCAGGTCGCCGTAGGAGATCCGCGGCGTCCGCACGTTGGCCATGATGATGTTCCACACCGCCTCGACGTCCCGGCCGCCCTCGATGATCTTGAGCGGCGGGATGCGCAGGCCCTCCTGGAACACCTCGGTGGCGTCGCCCGCGAACCCGCCCGGGACCTTGCCGCCGACCTCGGTCATGTGGCCGATGCAGGCGGTGTAGGCGATCAGCTCACCGTCGTCGAAGACCGGCTTGATGACGCAGTACTCCGGGAGGTGGCACCCGCCGCGGAACGGGTCGTTGTGGAAGACGACGTCGCCCTCGTGGAAGTTCTCGGCGCCGATCTCGAGGATCGTCCACTCGACGACGTAGATGATCGCGCCCAGGTGCGCGGGGCAGAACTCCGCCTGGGCGATCATCTCGCCGCCCGCGTCGAAGATGGCGCACGAGAAGTCGAGGCCTTCGTTGAAGAGCGGCGAGTACGACGTGTTCCGCATCGCGATGCCCATCTCGCGAGCCGTCGTGACGAGGTAGTTGTTGACGACCTGGAGCGTCACCTGGTCGATCGGCGGTGCCGCGACGTCGCTCATGCACGACCTGCTTCCTGGACGGCCTGGTCGTCACCGGACGCATCGAGGACGTGGAGCAGCAGGTTGCCGTAGCCGTCCACCTCCACGCGTCGGCCGGGATGCACCAGCGTGGTGGACATCTGTTCCTCGATCACCGCGGGGCCGGTGAAGACCGCGGCCGCGGGCAGGGAGTCGCGACGGTAGACGGCGGTCGGCAGCCAGCCGCCGTCACGGAAGTAGACCGACCGCTCGCCGTCCGGCGCCAGCGTGCCGCCGGGATCCATCGGCGTCAACGTCGGCTTGTCCGTCACGCCGACGGCGCTCATCTTGACGTGCACCAGCTCGACGATCTCCCCGGGGATGTCGTAGCCGTAGAGGCGCCGGTGCTCGGCCTCGAAACGGGCGATGGTCTCGTCCAGCTGCTCGGCGCCGACCCGTCCGTCCGCCACCGCCAGCGGGATGTCGGTGCTGTGGTTCTGGCCGAGGTAGCGCATCTCGACGGTCGGCTCCAGCACGGGTGTGCCGCTGTACCCCTCCGCCGCGATGCGGCGGAGGGCGGCGTCCCGGAGCCGCTCGACGACCGCGTCGAGGCGGTCGAGGTCGATGAGGTCCGAGCGGAAGCCCGTGGTCACCGACTCGTCCACGCGCATGTCCGCGGTCATCAGCCCGAACGACGAGAAGACGCCCTGGTGGATCGGGGCGAGCACCTCGCGCGCGCCGATGATCTCGGCCAGGGCGCTCGCGTGCAGGGAGCACGCGCCGCCGAAGGAGACCAGCGTGAAGTCGCGGGGGTCGAGGCCACGGTCGATCGACACGAGCCGGATGGCGTTGACCATGTTGAAGTCGACGAGGTCGATCACCGACATGGCGACCTCCTCCCACGTCATCCCGAGCACGTCCCCGAGGCGGCCGAGGGCCTCGACCGAACGGTCGCGGTCGAGCCGCATCTCGCCGCCCAGGAAGTTCTCCGGGTTGATCCGGCCGAGCGCCACGTTGGCGTCGGTGACGGTGGCCTCCTCGCCGCCCCGGCCGTAGCACGCAGGCCCGGGATGGGCCCCGGCCGACCGTGGGCCGACACGCAGCAACCCGCCCTTGTCGATCCAGGCCACCGAGCCGCCACCCGCACCGACGGTGCGCACGTCGACCATCGGGGTGTACACGGGCAGGCCCCACTCGATCTCGAACTCCGTCGTGCGGTTCGCCTCGCCGTCCGCGATCAGGCTGACGTCGAAGCTCGTGCCCCCCATGTCCATCGAGATCAGGTTGCGGCGACCGAGGAGCCGACCGAAGAACAGCGTGCTGAGCACGCCGCCCACCGGCCCGGAGACCATCAGGTCGACCGGCTTCGAGGCCGCGGCGCGATGGTCGACGAGACCGCCGTTCGACTTCATGATCAGGAAGTTGGCGTGCACGCCGATCGGGTCGAGTCCGCCCGCCACGTCGGCGACGTAGTCCTGCACCAGCGTCTTCAGGAACGCGTCGGCGAGCGTGGTGCTCATGCGGTCGTACTCGCGCCAGCGCGGGAACACCTCATGCGACAGTGAGACGCGGGCCTCGGGATGCTCCTCGGCGATGATCTCCCGCATGCGGAGCTCGTGAGCCGGGTTGACGTAGGAGAAGAGGAAGCAGACGGCGATGTCCTGCAGACCCGCCGCCCGGAGCTGCCGCACCGCCGCCCTCGCCCCGTCCTCGTCGAGCGGCGTGAGCTCGTGGCCACGGTAGTCGCAGCGCTCGTCGACCTCGAGGCAGTGCCGACGCTCGACGTAGGGCTGCGGCTTGTCCCAGGTCAGGTCGTAGTGGTGCTTGCGGTTCATCCGCTGGATGAACACCACGTCGCTGAAGCCGCGGGTGGCGATCAGGCCCGGGAGCGTCCGCTTGCGCTCGAGCAGCGCGTTCGTGCCGACGGTCGTGCCGTGCACGAGGTCCCGGATCCGCCCGTTGTCCACGCCCGCCTTGGTGATGACGGCGTTCACGCCGGAGCTGGGCTCGGTCGGCGTACTGGGCGCCTTCGTCACCGTGATCGCGCCCGACTCCTCGTCGAAGAGGGTCAGGTCCGTGAA
Organism: uncultured Thermoleophilia bacterium; assembly: GCA_902806305.1. GTDB lineage: Bacteria > Actinomycetota > Thermoleophilia > Gaiellales > F1-60-MAGs149 > CADCWC01. The sequence continues at coordinate 5,471 of CADCWC010000273.1, forward strand.
CGTCCCGCCGACGTCGATCCCGACCCGGACGCTCACAGGAGCACCGCCGTCGGCCGCCGTCCGCTTCCGGTCGTGCCGGTGGCGGCCCACTCCCCGCGGTCGGCGAGCCCGACGAGCTCGGCGTACTCGTCGCGGCAGAGCTCCGAGCAGAAGACGAGCGTCCTGCCGTCCTCGCCGCGCCCGACGATGCGGGCCCGGCGCGTGTGAACCATGATCCCGCAGCGGGCGCAGTGCGGGAACT
>CADCWC010000274.1 GCA_902806305.1 uncultured Thermoleophilia bacterium
AAGTCAGGCTGGAAGCCGGCCGTCGGGTCGAGTGGCAGCGCCCCGCGCGTCGCCCCCGCCAGCGCGACTCCCGACGGGTAGTCGGGGTAGCCCGGATCGGGCAGCAGCACGGTGTCCCCGCGTCCCGCGACCGCGACGCAGGTCAGCACGATCCCCGTCTTCGTCCCGCCGACGACCGCGATCTCGCGCTCGGGGTCGAGCGTCACGCCGTGGTCGGCGGCGTACCGCCGGGCGAGTGCCTCCTTCAGCGACGCGTGCCCGCGGAACGGCGGGTAGCCGTGCACGGCGGGCGTGTCGACCTCGAGCGCCGCGGCGCGCAGGGCCTCGATCGCATGGTCGGGCGGCGCCATGTCCGGGTTGCCGCGACCGAGCTCGATGAACCGCGGCCCCGGCGTGGCCCGCGCGGCAGCAGCAGCGGCCAGCAGCCGCGTGAAGTACTGCTCGGGAAGCTCGGAGATCGCGCGCGGTGCGGGTCGCACCGCCGGGACGCTAGTGCAGGAGGATCCCGTCGAGCCCCGCCAGGGCGAACGTCCGGGCGACGTCGCGGCGCGGGTTGACGATGTCGAGCTGCCCGCCGATCGCCTTCAGGCGGTGCTCGGCCCACAGCAGCGCGCCAAGCCCCGACGAGTCCACGAACTCGGTCGCGCTGAGATCGACCTCCACCCGCCGCACGCCCGAGCCCATCAGGTCGCCGACGATCCGGCGGAAGTGCGCGGCGCCCGCGATGTCGAGCTCGCCCTCGATCCGGACGGTCGACGCGGTGCCCTTCTCCTCGTGTCTGAGCTCGTAGTGGTGAAGCATGAGTCGCAGGTTGCAACGCACCGGACGGGCGGACGTTGGCCGCGTGTGTGTGGAGTGGCACACAAACCCAACCCCGACTGCGTAGCGTCCCGCACCATGTCCAGCGCCACGCTGCCGCCGGGCTCGCGCCTGCCGGCCACCCTGCAGACCCTCGGCTGGTGGACCCGGCCGCTGGCGTACTTCGAGCGCTGCCGCGCGCAGTACGGCAAGCGCTTCACGATGCGGCTGCTGCAGACGCCGCCGTTCGTGCACCTCTCCGACCCGGCCGACGCCCGCGAGGTGTTCCAGGCCGACCCGACCGTCCTGCATCCGGGTGAGGGCGCCCGGATCCTCGAGCCGGTCGTCGGCAGGCACTCGCTGATCCTGCTCGACGAGAAGCCGCACCTCGAGCAGCGCCGGCTTCTGCTCCCGGCCTTCCACGGCGAGCGGATGCAGCGCCTCGAGAGCGTCATGCGCGAGGTCGCCGAGCAGGAGGCCGCGTCGTGGCGGCGCGACGAGCCGACGGCGCTGCACCCGCGCCTCCAGGCCCTGACGCTCGAGATCATCCTGCGCGCGGTGTTCGGCCTCGAGGCCGACGACGCGCGCCTCGACCCGCTGCGGACCAACCTGACCCGCATCCTCGAGCTCGGCGCGCGCCCCGGGGCGATGCTCCCCGCCGTGCAGAAGTCGTGGAACCCGGAGTTCCGTGAGTTCGACGCCGTGCGCTCAGAGTGCGACCGGCTGATCTTCGACCTCATCGAGGACCGCCGGCGCTCCGGCGAGGAGCGCGACGACGTGCTGTCGATGCTGCTCTCCGCGCGGCACGAGGACGACACGCCGATGTCCGGTCAGGAGCTGCGCGACGAGCTGCTGACGCTGCTCGTCGCCGGCCACGAGACCACCGCGTCCGAGCTGGCCTGGGCGTTCGAGCGCCTCCCCCGCGAGACAGCCGTGCTCAAGCGGCTCGTCGCGGCGATCGACCGCGGCGACGACGCGTACCTGGTCGCGACCGTCCAGGAGGTGCTGCGCCGGCGCCCCGTGCTGCCGAACGCCGAGCCGCGCCTCGTGATGGAGGAGATCGAGGTCGGCGGGTGGCGCTACCCGATCGGCTGCGTCCTGGCGGTCAACGCGTACCTCGTCCACCACGACGCGACGATCTACCCCGACCCGTACGCGTTCCGTCCCGAGCGGTTCCTCGACGAGTCGCCGGGCACCTACACGTGGCTGCCGTTCGGCGGCGGCCGGCGGCGGTGCATCGGGGCGAGCTTCGCGATGCTCGAGATGCAGATCGTGCTGCGCGCCGTGCTCGAGCGCCACGGGATCGAGGCCGGCGTCGCGGGGCCCGAGCTCACCCGCCGGCGCAGCATCACCGTCAGCCCGAGGCTGGGAGCGCGGACGGTGCTCACCGCCCGCACTCCCGCGCCAGCGCGCGTCGCCGCGTGACACGGAGGATCAGAGCGCTAAAGGCTGTGTGAGCGCTAGGAGACCTGGGTAGCGCGCCGAACATGTCGATCGTTGCGCTTCACCTCGAGAACGGCCGGTAACGACGCGGGTGCGTTCCTGCTCGGGACGCCGTTCGACCTGGAGACGCAGACGCCGCCGTCCGACGCGCCCAGCTGCTGCTGCGGACCTCGCGACGCGGGGGCCGCGAACTGGGAGGACCAGACGCACTGGGACTTGGTCGAGAACGGCGTCCGCCTGCTCGAGCCGGTGCAGCAACCCTGGGCGCAGCAGTTCCGCCGCGACCTGTGGGCGGACCTCACGTTCCGCGAGGCGGTCCAGCAGGGCCTCCACGACGCGGACTACGACCCTCGATACACGCGGCCCTCGTTCGGCCCCATCAACTACTTCGCCAACCACTTCTACGACCCCAACGGCGGCGAGAACTACATGCACAACGGGCGTGCTCTCCGGCGACATGGGCGGCAACACGCTGATGTTCCTGCTCCTGAACGGAGACGGCTCGTACTCCTTGGCGTGCAAGGACTGGATCCAGAACCTCTGGTTCCTCTACACGCGGCCCGACATCGTGTCGCAGCGCGACGTCACCTGGCTCGGTGAGGACAAGTACGGCACGAACCGCGACTCGGCCGACTCCCACTTCCGCCTCCTGACCGAGCGTGACGGCCTCACCTGGATCTACGACACCACCCGCGGCGAGGCGCTGACGCGGTACCGGGCGAACCCGTGGGCGGACCGTGGCTACCTCAGCCGCGAGGACCCGTCCGAGCCGCAGCAGCAGCGGTTCGTCCTCGAGGACGCCGGCGAGATCTCCGCCGGTGACTGGCGGGGCATCAAGGACCGCTGGCCGACCTGAGCAACGACGAGGGGGCCCGTTCGGGCCCCCTCGGGTCACAACCTCGGGTGTCGCGGTCGCTGTTCTAGCGGGCGATCGTCATGCCCGCGGCCTTCGCCGCGTCCTCGGTCTCCTGACCGAGGTTGATCAGGCACAGCGCGCCGAGGCCGATCTTGCCGCCGGACGCCTGGTAGGTCTTCATCGCCTCGACCGTCTGCTCGGGCGTGCGCCAGATGCCGCCGCCGTTCGTGGTCGGGGTGCCGGTCGGGGTCCACTTGTAGACGTCGAACCCGCGCTTGTGGTCGTTGCCGTACAGGTAGAAGCCGTTGCGGCTCGCCTGCGGGGTCTTGACGGCCCAGGTGTTCGAGTCCTTGAACCGGTAGAAGCCCACCTCGCGCATGCCGCCGACGCCCTGCTTGCCGAGCGCGACGCCGACGAGCCCGGTCAGGTCGACCACGCGGACGCCGCCGTTGTAGTAGGCGATCGTCATCAGCTTCTCCTTGGGGTGAAGCTGGAAGACGTGCGCGGTGCAGCCGCCGACGGCGTCGAGGCCGTCGCCCGGGTCGTAGGTGTTGTTCTCGGCCGGGCCGGTGTCGTCGATGTTCCACGAGCCGACCTTGACCGGGGCCTTCTCGAGGTCGCCGGTGATGTCGTAGACGTGGACGCCGCCGTTCGGGCACTGGCCGGTGCCGATCGCGCCGACGAACTCGTCCTCGGCGATCATGAACTTGCGCTCACCGAGGATCGGGTCCTTGATGGTGATCTCGTCGGCCTGGTGCCAGACGTTGATCATCGGGTCCACGACCACACCGACCGACTTGGGCTTGAGCGGGTCGCTCGTGTCGATGATCTCGCCGTGCGACAGGGCGGCCGAGTAGCCGCGCTTGCCGTCGTCGCTGAAGTCGACGTCGTGCGACTCGGTGCCCAGGCCGGGGAACGTCTTGAGCGGGAACTTCCCGGCGTCCTTCGGCTTGGTGATGTCGCTGATGTCGGTCAGCTCGATGGCGGGCTGAGCGCTTGCGACGCTCGTGATCAGCTCGCCCTAGCCGGCCGCGACCGGCCGGCGGGCGATCAGCGGTCGATCTCGAACCACACGTGCGTCGACCCCTCGTGGACGCCCCAGCGGTCCGCGAGGGTCTCGACGAGGTGCAGGCCCCAGCCACCGGGCTCGGTGCGCGGGCGCGTGCGGGCGACCGGCTCGAAGCCGCTGCCCTGGTCGACGACCTCGACGCGCAGCCGCTTGGGCTCCGGCGCCTCGATCTGCAGGCGCAGGTCGCCGGTGCCGCCGTACTTGACGCTGTTGGTGATCAGCTCGGAGACGAGCAGCACGATGTCGCCGCGGACCGTCGGGTCGATCGCAGGGCCGAGCTCCTCGACGGCGCGGCGCGCGCGGCGAGGTGCCTCGGGGTCACGGGGGATGTCGACGTCGAGTCTCGTCTGCATCGCAGGGTTGGGAACTCGTACCCAACTGTCTTCTAGTTCCCATTCCGGCCCTCCTGCAACCGCCGTCATCATAGACTCCGCGCGGGATGGCGGGAACCGTGCTTCAGCAGTTCGAGCAGGACGCTGCGCTGCTGGACACCCTGTTCTCCGAGGCCCCCGTCGGCCTTGCCTTCTTCGACCGCGACCTGCGCTACGTGCGGATCAACGCGGCGCTCGCGGAGATCAACGGCCTGCCGGTCGAGGCGCACCTCGGGCGGACCGTCGAGGAGGTCCTGCCGGACATGGACCCCGAGGTCGTCGCCGGGTTCCGCCGCGTCCTCGCGGGCGGTGCGTCGGTCAAGGACGTCGAGGTGACGGGCCGGACGCCGGGGCGCCCCGGCGAGCTGCGCACGTGGCTGTGCGGCTGGTACCCGGTGCGCAACCGCAGCGGCGACGCGATCCTCGGGATCGGCGCGATCGTCATGGAGGTGACCGAGCGCGTCCGGTCCGAGCGCCGTACCGCCTTCCTCGCGCGCGTGGGCGACGTGCTGTCGGCGTCGCTGGACTGGGAGGACACGCTGCGCCACGTGGCCGAGGTGGCGATCCCCTCCAAGGCCGACCTGTGCGTCGTCCACGTCCAGGACGAGGCGGGGCGCGTCCAGCGGCTCGTGTCCGTCCACCGCGACGCGCAGCTGCAGGACCTCGTCGAGGAGGTGCAGGAAGGCTGGTCGACCGGAGCAGGCGTCGGGTCGACGGGGGGTGAGGCGATCGCGCGCGTCCTGCGCTCGGGCGTCCCCGCGTTCCTCCCGGACGTCACCGCGGCCGACATCGAGCGCGCCGCCGTCGACCCCGACCACCACCTGCTGCTGCGCCGGCTCGACGTCACCTCGCTGATCGTCGTGCCGCTCAGCGTCCGCGGGCGGATCCTCGGCTCGCTGACGTTCGCGATGAGCGGGTCCGGCCGGCGGTTCGAGGACGACGACTTCGACGTCGCGACGGAGATCGGCCGCCGTGCGGCCGCCGCCGTCGACAACGCGCGGCTGTACCGGGAGCGCGACCACATCGCCCAGACCCTCCAGCGCTCGCTCCTGCCGCCGCGGCTGCCCGAGATCCCCGGCTTCGAGCTCGCCGCCCGGTACCGGCCCGCCGGCGAGGCGTTCGCCGTCGGCGGCGA
>CADCWC010000275.1 GCA_902806305.1 uncultured Thermoleophilia bacterium
CGGCCTGCAGCGGTGGATGGACGGCGCCCAGGAGAAGGTCGCGTTCCAGGGCCTGCCGGCCCGCATCTGCTGGCTCGGGTACGGGGAGCGCCATCGAGCCGGTCTCGCGATCAACGAGCTCGTCCGCTCCGGCGAGGTCACGGCGCCGATCGTCATCGGCCGCGACCACCTCGACTCCGGCTCGGTCGCCTCGCCGTACCGGGAGACCGAGGCCATGCGCGACGGCTCCGACGCGATCGCGGACTGGCCGATCCTGAACGCGATGCTGAACGTGGCCTCCGGCGCCGCCTGGGTGGCCGTCCACCACGGCGGCGGCGTCGGCATCGGCCGCTCCATCCACGCCGGGGCCCAGGTGGTGGCCGACGGTACCGACGACGGGGCGCGCCGTCTGGAGCGTGTGCTCACGAACGACCCCGGCACGGGCGTGATGCGCCACGCGAGCGCGGGCTACGACACCGCGATCGAGACGGCGCGCGAGCGCGGCCTCGACCTGCCGGGCCTGACCACGTGACGACGCTCGTCCCGGACGCCGTCCTCGACGCGGGCGGCGTGCGCCGGGGCGTCGCCGTCCGGATCGCCGACGGGCACGTCGCGGCGGTGCTCCCGGCCGCCGAGGCGGGCCCCGACGCCCTGGCCCTGCCCGGGTCGATGCTCGCTCCCGGCTTCGTGAACGTCCACTCCCACGCCTTCCAGCGCGACCTGCGCGGACTGGTCGAGCGCCGCTCGCCGGCAGGCCGGGACGACTTCTGGTCGTGGCGGACGCCGATGTACGCCCACGCGGCGTCGCTCGACCCCGAGCGCATCGGCGACGTCTCCGAGCGCGCGTTCGCGCAGATGCGGCGCGCCGGCTACACGACGGTGGGCGAGTTCCACTACGTCCACCACCGCCCGGACGGCACACCGTACGCGCGCCCGAACGCGCTCGCCGAGGCGGTCTGCGCGGCCGCCGAGCGCGTCGGGCTGCGGATCGTCCTGCTGCTCACCGCCTACGCCCGGGGCGGATGGGACCGCCCGCCCGAGCCCGGGCAGCGTCGCTTCTGCGACCCGTCCGTGGACGCGTACCTGGAGCGGCTCGAGGCGCTCCGGGCGTGGGCCGCCGATCGCCCGTTGGTGACCGTCGGCGCGGCTCCGCACTCCGTCCGGGCCGTCCCCCGTCCCTGGCTGGAGCGCATCGCCGAGCACTGCGCGGCGCACGACCTGCCGCTGCACGTGCACGCCGACGAGCAGCCGCGGGAGGTCGAGGAGTCGCTCGCGGAGCACGGCCTCCGACCGATCGAGCTGCTCGACGCCTGTGGTGCCCTCGGCCCCCGGACCGTCGTCATCCACGGCACGCACGTCGACGAGGCGGAGATCCGGCTGCTCGCGGACGCGGCGGCGACCGTCTGCGCCTGCCCGACGACGGAGGGCAACCTGGGCGACGGCTACGTCCCCGCCGAACGGCTCGTGGCGGCGGGCGTCCGGCTCAGCGTCGGCACCGACTCGAACACGCGGATCGACCCGCTCGAGGAGCTCCGGGAGCTCGAGGCCTGCGCCCGACGCACGGCGCTCCGCCGGAACGTGCTCGTCGCCCCGGGCGACCCGGGCCCCGCGCCGCTCCTGCTGCGCGCCGGCTGGACGCACGGCGCGCGAGCGCTCGGCCTGGCCGAGCCGCGGCTGGCCGTCGGGGCGCCCGCCGACCTGATCGCGATCGACCTCGAGGGCGACGAGCTCGCGGGCGTGGCCGACGACGACCTCGCCGCCGCGCTCGTGATGGCGGGGTCGGCCGCCTCGGTTCAGGCGAGCTGGATCGCGGGCTCCGGCGACCGCGCCCGCAGCGCGCCGATGCCGTAGCGCGCGACGACCTGGCGCGTGAGGTGCTCGGTGCCCGTGCCGCCCAGGAACGCCCGCGCCCCGGACGGGATCTCGACCGTCGTCTCGAGCTCGATGCCGACATCGCCGAAGCGGCTGAACGGCAGGCCGGCGGCGAGCGCCTGGAGCGCGTCGATCGGCACCCACAGGAGACCCGGCACGTCGCCGACCGTGGGCGGCGCGTCCAGTCGGCCCGCGTAGGACACGGAGCGCACTCCGTTCTCACGCAGGCTGACGAGGAGCGGTGCGGGTCCGGCGGCGTCCTCGTCGGCCTCCTCGGCCTCCACGACGTCGGTGCCGCGCGTGCCGACGTAGGTGACCGGCGTGCGTTCGAGCACGACGCCCGCGACGACCTCCTCCTGCACCTCGCGCAGCGCGGCCGCCTCGTAGCTCTCCCCGGCGTTCACCTTCCCGCCCAGCCAGCGGATCGGGATCTGGTCGACGCCGTCGTCGTCGCGCCGCCAGCGGCGCTCCTTGGCCAGCGTCATCAGCATGGTGTCGCCGCGGAGGACGACCACGCCTGCTCGCTCCCGGGCCACGGCGGCAGTCTAGCCGCGGGTCGCCCGGTTCCAAACGACGCGCGCGGGACGCCCGCCCCCGGACGACTCAGCGCGGTCGCACGACGACCGGCGCCGAGCGTCCGTCCGCGTACCCGCGTGACGCGAGCACGCGGACCCGGAGCCGCTGCCGGACCGTCGTCCGTACCGCGAACGTCACGCGCGACCGCTCGTCGAGGCGCCCCGCCCGCACCGGCACCCAGGTGAAGCGCTCACGCACGTACCGCTCCAGACGCACGCGGGCCCCGGCCCGGGAGGGGGTGGCGGTGGCCTCGAGCACGACCTTCGCGCCCCTTCGGACCCGTAGCGTCACGCGCGGCACCACGCGAACCGCCACGCCGTCCGAGACGCGGTCGCCGACCTCGGCCCGGTAGGTGCTCGGCGTCGCCGGCAGCACCGCGAACGTGAAGCGGCCACCGCCGCCGGCGCGGATCCGGGCGTCGGGCACCCAGACGCCCGCCTCCAGACGCGTGAGCACGACCTCGTCGCCGGCCGCGGGTGCCACGCCGCTCAGCACGGTCGGACGACCCGGCAGGCGGGGAGCGGCGGCGGCCTCGAGCGCGAGGCCGTAGACGCGGAGCCGACCCTGCATCTGCGGGTGGATCGTGCAGATGTAGGGGAAGACGCCGCCGACCGACGGTGTGAAGACGTAGGAGGCGCCGGGCCCGAGGAACCCCGACTCGATCCCGCCGCTGCGGCTGAGGATGTCGTGCGTCGACGTGTCGTCGTTCCGCCAGGTGACCGGTTGGCCGATCAGCACCGCCAGGTCGCGCGGGGCGAACGCCTTGCCCGGCATCGAGATCACGTTCGTCGCGGCGGGGGCGGCCGGTCCGTGCGGCGGCGTCCCGGGCATGTCGGCGACGGGCAGCATCCCCTTACCTGCTGACCCGGTAGAGCCCGATCATGCCGTGCCCCATGTGGCCCTCCACGTGGCAGTGGTAGAGCCAGGCCCCGGGCGCGTCCTCGCGCCAGCGGACCCGGAAGCTCTCGGCCGGCCCGAGCGTCCGGACGTCGACGCCGCCCTCGGGGCCGACCCAGCGGTGCCCGTGGACGTGGAACGTGTGGTGCTCCTCGCCGATCGCGAGCACGTCCCACTGGACCACCTCGCCGACCTTCGCGTGGAAGACCGGCGTATTGCCGAGGTACGCCCGGCCGTTGATGGTCTGGTGACCCATCAGGCTGGAGAACACGACCACGAACTCGCGGTCCGGCCGCTGCTCTCTACGGCCGAGGATCGAGAGGGCGCCGTAGAGGCCGCCCGAGATGGAGGCGTGCATCGACGGCGAGTGGTCGTGGTAGGACCAGACGCCCGCGGCGTTCGGACCGGCCTGCAACCGGTACGTGAACGTCTTCCCGGGGCGGACGTTGCCACCAGGCCCCGAGAAGCCGGGGACATAGGAGCCGTCCGAGGCCTCGGCGTAGGAGACGCCGTGGAAGTGCATCGAGTGCGAGCGGGCGGGGTCGAAGTTGCGGAAGTGGACCAGGATCGTGTCCCCCACGCGGGCGCGCAGCAGCGGTCCGGGGATCCCGTCGTTGTCGCCCGACACCTCGCGGTCGTTCCGGAACTGCGAGCGCCAGCCGCGCGTGAACCGGCGGTAGAGCACCGTGTGCGCGATCCGCTCGGCGGCCGGGAAGACCGTGTGGGTCATCGGGTCGTGCCCGTTCGGGATCACGTTCCACGTGGTCGGCACGGCGCCGACCCAGTACTCGCGGACCGCCGCCCCGGCCGAGGCCGGGGCGGCGAGGACGAACAGGCCGAACAGCAGGAGCACGCGAGCCATCACGGGGTGACGACGATCGTGCCCTTCATGTCAGGGAAGTGGACGCCGCAGTAGTAGGTGTAGGTCCCCGGCGTCGTGAAGGTGACCTCCGAGCTCGACGGGAGCGGCTGGTAGTCGACGCGGTCGAGCACCGGCGTGACGAAGAAGCCGTTGCCGTGGTTCGTCCCCGTGTGGATCTGCGGTTGCCCGGGATCGCTGCCGTGGACGTCGGGCGGCGACACCTGGTTCGGCGATCCCGGACCCTCCGGGAACAGCGCCGTCTCGCGGAAGAACGTCTTCAGGTACTCGACCGGGCCGAGGACCACGTTGTGGAACTCGGTGGAGGAGCCGTTCACGATGCGCACCGTCGTTCCGGCCTTCACCGTCAGCACCGCCGGCTTGAAGGCGATCAGCGTCGTGGTGTTGCCGACGCCGGCCAGGATGGTGTTGGCAGGCGGCTTCACCTTGTCGAGCTTCTTCGCGAGCGCCCAGTTGCGCTGCTCGAGCTTCCTGGCCTGCGCCCGCACGGCGTCGGCCGACGGCACCTTCGCCGTCTTCGGCACCACACGCACCGCACCGTCCATGCCCGGATGGATCAGGCAGACGTACCGGTACAGGCCGGGCTTCGTGAAGCGGAACGACGTCTTGCCGGGCTTCTTCGGACCTTGCCCGAAGAACGGCCGGTTGTGCAGCGCCTTCGGCCCGCGCACGACATTGCTGCCGATCGGGCTGAAGACCCGTGGGTTGAAGATCCACTTCGCCAGGCCGTTGAAGTGGAACGGCTGCCCCGCCGCGTCGGTGAAGCCCTCGTACGTGGCGCCGCCCGGGTCCGGCATGACGAACGGCAGCTGCTCCGGCTTCGTCCGGCCCAGGAAGGTGACGGTGTGGCCGTGCGTCGTGGTCCACGTGACGGTGTCGCCGACGTGCACCTTCACGAACGCCGGCAGGAACGCGTTCTGGGTGGCGTACGGCAGCGGACCCCGCGTCACCTCGTTCGCCTGGACCGTGTACCCGTGCCCCGCCGCGGCGTCGTGCGCGGCGGCAGGCCCCGCGACGATCAGCGGTGCCGCGAGCGCGGCGGCCGCCAACGTCAGGTGTCTCCGCATAGAGAGCTCCGATCCGTCGCAGGGTCGGCGCCGCACCGGCGCCGGTGACGCGACGATCGTCACCCGCCGTCGAGCCGCCGGCAGTGTGGTTCTCCACACCTTTGCGCCGAAGGGGTCGACGACCCGTCCGGCTCAGCCGGGCGGCTGCAGACGCTCGCCGAACTTGGGGTCGAGCCGGGCGATGTGCCGGAGCAGCGCCGCCGCGTGACCCTTCTTCTCGTCGGCGATCCGCCGCAGCTCCTCCTGCGCCTCGTCGTCCGTGAGGCTCGCCATCTGGCCCTCGAGCCGGGAGATGGCGTGCAGCTCCTCGGCGAGACTCGCCCGCAGCACGTGCAGGTTCTCGTGCAGCTCCGTGTGGCGCACGCCGTCGTCCTACTGGTTGTC
>CADCWC010000276.1 GCA_902806305.1 uncultured Thermoleophilia bacterium
GACGGCGCCGGAGAGCAGGAACGGGCGCGGCGCGTCCGCCGGGCCCCCCGGCCGGAAGGCGCCCCCGAACGGCAGGTCGGAGGTCAGCCGTCCGCGGCCGACGACGACGGGCACGAGGCCCGCGGCACGGCCGACCGGCAGACCCGACGCGCCGATCTCCACCACCTCGCAGCGCCGTGGGGTGCAGGGGCCCGGCAGCCGTCCGCGCTCGAGCCGGATCCAGCGTCCGAGGTCCTGGAGCGCCCCGAGCCGGACCACGCCCCCGTCGAGGCTCGTCTCCCGGAGCAGCATGAGCCGCACGGGAGTCGCCGGCGCGATCTGCCGCAAGGCCGCGGTCGCGCTCCGGTCCAGGGCGGGCCAGCCCTCGGGGGGCTGGAGCGAGGCGGCGGCGAGCGTGAACGCCCGGTCGCCCGCGGGCACCTCCTCGAGCGAGGCGCGGACGCGGCCCTCGCCCGCCACCGACCCGCCGCCGATCACGCCGACCAGCATGGCGGTGGCTCCGGCCACGCCCAGCGCGATCAGCGCCCCTCGACCCGGGCGGGCCCGGAAGCGCGCCAGCACGAGCGAGAGCGGCACGAGCAGGCCACGAAGCGCGCTCATGCGGTGGGCCGTCGGCGCCGGGTGCCCATCTCGAGGCATCGTACGCGGGCGCAGACGACCGCCGCCCGGCCGTCGGCCCGTGCGGCAGCCGCCGGCGACGGAGCGAGCGGCGTCACGCGCGCCGTCGGGGCACAGCGCAGGGCCGTCGCCGACGAGATACGGTCCGTGCGTGGCGGTTGATCGCACCGACCCGACGCCGGCCCGATCACCGCGAGGGGCGCCGTGAGCGCACGCAGCGGTCCCACCCGCCCCGTCTCCGAGCTACGCCTGGAGCTGTCGGTCGTCGGCGGCACGCTGACCGCGATCGGCGCGGGCCTCCTGGGAAGGGCGGCGACGCTCGAGGTGGCTGCGCGCGACGTCGTGCCGGCCCTGCTCCAGAGCGTCATCGTGATGGTCCTCGTCGCGCTGCTCCTGCGGCGGGGCTACGGCCGCGCCGCCGCCGCGGCCGAGCCGCTCCCGCTCGGCACCGCGCTCGAGTCGCGGGCGTCCACGGTGCAGCGCAGCGTGGGCGGCACGGCGTGGGCGACCGTGGCGGCGCTGCTCGTCGACGCCCTGCTCGAGCGGGTCGTCTTCGCCGACGCGGGCGCGTCGGTGCCGCCCGCCGTGCTCGTCGGCGCCCTCTGGCTCGGCGCCGGGGCGGCGGCGCTGTTCGTCTCGCTGCTCGTGAGCCGCTGGCAGCGCCGCGCCGGCACGCCGCTGCTGCGCGCCGTCACGTCCCGGATGCTCTTCCCCGACCTGCGGCCGACGCTCTACACCCGCTGAGGGGCGGCTCAGCCGCCGAGCAGCGGGCGCACGGCTCGCGCGAGCCCTGCCGTGCCGCGTCCGTCCACGTCGCGGCGCGGATTGCCGCAGCAGACGCCGACGCCGACCACCCGGGCGTCGGCCAGCGCCGTCGCGACCTCGTCGCGGAGCCGGTCGGCGGGCCACCCGCCGGGGGCGGGGAAGTCGACGTTCGGCGCGTCGTCCGGGTCGACCACGTCGCCGTCGACGTGCAGGTAGATCGCCGCGTCGTCGGGGAGCCCGGCCAGCGCCTCGGCCACCGAGCCGGCCCGCCGGATCGCGGAGCGGTCGAGCGCCGCCTCCTCGGCCGGGTCGAGGTCGCGGGCGCCGACGAGGATGCAGCGGTCCTCCGGCACCGGGTCGAGGCCGGCCGCGCCCGCCAGATGACCGTGCGACCAGCCGACGAGGACGGCGAACGGCATGCCGCCGATGAAGCCGGAGCTCGACGTCTCGGGCGTGTTCAGGTCGCCGTGCGCGTCCAGCCACACGACGGCCACGTCGGCGTGGCGGCGCTGCAGCCCCGCCACCGCGCCCGGGGCGAGCGTGCACTCGCCGAGCAGCGCGAGCGGGACGTCGTCCTCGCTCGCGGCCACCGCCGCGGCCAGGGCGGGAAGGCCGTCCCGCAGCGCGTCGTCGACCGGCGCGTCGAGCCGGAACGACACGCGTTCGGCCTCCGGCCCGCCGAGCGCCCCGAGGACCGCGTCCGGCCCGTCCTCCATGCCGGAGCCGTGGAAGCGCGACGACCACGGCGCGAGCACCGGCCTCACGGGACCCGAGCTCCCACGGCGGCGTCGACGAGCCGCCCCACGAGCTCCTCGAACGTCATCCCGGCGGCCTGGGCGGCCAGCGGCGCGAGGCTCGTCTCGGTCAGGCCGGGCACCACGTTCAGCTCCAGGATCTGCGGCGGTCCGTCGGCGGGGGCGATCAGGTCGACGCGCGCGAAGTCGGCGCAGCCGAGCAGCTCGCAGGCCCGGACCGCGACGGCCGCCGCCTCCTCGCACCCCTCCGCGGGGGTCACGAACTCGGTCGCCCCGGGGGTGTAGCGCGCCTCGAAGTCGTAGCCGTGATCGGTCAGCGGGATCGCCTCCACGCACGGCAGCGCCACCCCGTCGAGCACGGTGACGGCGAGCTCGCGGCCGTCGACGAAGCGCTCGCAGAGGACGCGGTCGTCGTAGGCGAGCGCCGAGAGGAGCGCGGCCGGCAGGCCGCCCAGATCGTCCACCCGACGGACGCCGAGGGCCGAGCCGCCGCGGGCCGGCTTGACCACGAGCGGCAGCCCGACCCGCTCGGCGACCTGGTCGAGCAGCGCGTCGGCCCCGAGCTCGCGCAGCGCGGCCGACGCGACCGGCTCGAACGGCGGCGTGGGCAGGCCGGCGTCGACCAGCAGCCGCTTGGCGACGATCTTGTCGGACGCGCGGGCACAGGCCGCGGGTCGCGCGCCCGTGTACGGGACGCCGGCCAGCTCGAGCAGCTCCTGGACGAGCCCGTCCTCGCCGCCGCGGCCGTGCAGTGCGACGAACGCGCAGCCGAACCCGCCGTCGGCGAGGCGAGCCCCGAGGCTCGCGTCGGCGTCGAGCATGGTCGGCTCGTGTCCCAGCCGGGTCAGGGCGAGCTCCACCCGGGCGCCCGAGCGGCGCGAGACGCCGCGTTCGAGCGAGCGGCCACCCGCCAGGACGGCGACATGCACCGCGTCAGCCCTCGCCGGTCGTCCGCCGCGCGCGCGGCGTCAGGGCGTGGGCCAGGGCGGCGCGCTCGCGCACCACGCCGCCGATCCGGCGGATCCCCTCGACGATCCGCTCCTCGTCCATGGCGGAGAAGTTGAGCCGGAGCGACGAACGGCCGCTGACGCCGTCGAGGTAGGCCGCGGCGCCGGGCACGAAGGCCACGTCACGCTCGAGCGCGGCCGCCAGGAGATCCGTCGTGTCGAGGCCGTTCGCGAGCGTCGCCCACAGGAACAGGCCGCCCTGCGGCACGACGTGCGTGGCGTCCGGCAGGGCCTCGGCGAGCGCCTCGACCATCGCGTCGCGGCGCGCGGCGTACAGGCGGTTCATCCGGCCGACGACCTCCCCGAAGCGCTCGTGCTCCAGGAAGGCCAGGCCGAGCAGCTGGGCGAGCGGCGAGCTGCACAGGTCGGCGCCCTGCTTCGACAGGTTGACGCGGTGGAGGATCGGGTGCGGGGCGTGGATCCAGCCGACGCGGATGCCGGGGGAGAAGATCTTCGACAGCGTGCCGAGGTAGACGACGCGGCCGGTGGCGTCGAGGGAGCGCAGCGACGGCAGGGGCTCGCCCTCGAACCGCAGCGTCGAGTACGGGTCGTCCTCGAGGATGAGCAGGTCCCGGTCCTGCGCGAAGGCGACGAGCGCGCGCCGGCGCTCGAGCGACAGCGTCACCCCGGCGGGGTTGTGGAACGTCGGGATGACGTACAGCAGCTTGGGCGGGCGGCCCTCGGCCACGAGCGCGTCGTGCGCCGCCGTGAGCGCGTCGATCCGCAGGCCGTCCTCGTCCATCGCGACGTGGTGCACGTCGGCCCCGCAGGCGGAGAACACGGGCACCGCGCCGGGATAGGTCGGACCCTCGGCCAGGATCGGGTCGCCCGGGTCGAGCAACACCCGACAGACGAGGTCGATCGCCTGCTGCCCGCCGGTCGTGACGATCAGCTCGCCGGCACCGACCACCATGCCGAGCCGCGCCATGTGGTCGGCGAGTGCCTGACGCAGCTCGTGCAGGCCCTCGGTCGGACCGTACTGGAGCGCGCGCGGCCCGTGCTCGGACGCCACCTCCTGCAGGAGCTCGCCGAGCAGGTCGGGCGGGAAGGCCCGCGTGTCCGGCAGCCCGCCCGCCAGGGAGATGACCTCGGGTCGCGAGGTGACGGCCATCAGGTCGCGCATCGCCGACGAGCGCAGCGACCCGGTCCGGTGGCTGTAGAGACGCTCGTAGCGGTCGAGACGCGTGTGAGCCATACGCGGAGGCTACTCCATCGCCGGCCGGTGTCCTGCGTGGCTAGCCGAGCTGGAGCTCGCCCGTCCGCAGGGTCTCGAGCAGGCTCTCGAGCGGGAGCTGGTCGATGCCCTGCTCCAGGATGAACAGCTCGAAGCCCGAGAACGCGCCGGCCTCCGACCCCTCGGCGACGCCGCGGCGCAGGCCGTCCCGGACCGCCTGCTCGACCTGCGCGTCGTCGAGGCCCTCACGCTCCTTGAGGCGCTCGAGCGCCGCCTCGTCGGCCAGGGCGACGGCGAAGGCCTCGGGCGGCACCCCGAGCGTGCAGCTCGCGTCGTCGAGGGCGATCAGCGCGACCTGCGTGTAGGCCGCGTCCTGCCCCTCCACCGGGCGCCAGGTCGGCTCCACGCACGGGTCCGACGTGCCGTTGACGGCGTCCACGAGGCGGCGCAGCGGCAGCAGGTCGACGGCCGAGCGGAGCACGCGCAGCACGGGGCCGTCGATCGCACCCGACCGCTCGGCGTCGTCGAGCGTCTCCCTGACCCCGGCGCGCATCGCCCTCTCCACCTCGGCCTCTGTCAGCCCCTCGTCCTCCGTGAAGTCCGCGAGCGCGTCGGCGCTCAGGAGGCCGAGGGCGAGCCGCCCGCGATCGACCTCGAGCGTGCACGCGGCCCGGTCGACGGCGGCCAGGCCGACCTGCTGGATCTCACGGTCGTCGTTCACCTCGGCGGGCACGGGCCGCGGATCGCAGGGGTCCCCGGCCGCGCTCGGCCGGTAGTCCCTGCCGCCGAGCAGCACGTAGCCCACCGGAAGGGCGAGGCTGAGCAGCAGCGCCACGAGGGGCAGCCGGAGCGAGCCGATCCTCACAGCGGGATGCGCTCGCGAGCCAGCACGATCGGCACGAGCGCCGCCAGGGCGAGGAGCCCGGCGACCAGGAACGAGCGGCTGAAGGCGTGCGTGCCCGCCCGACGCAGCTCCTCGTCGAGGTCGGCCTCGAGCCGGTCGAACGCCGCGGCCTGCCCGGTGTCGGCCGGCCGGTTCGCCCGGAACGCCGGCCCGAGCTCGGGCAGCTGCTGGCCCGTCGCGTCGAGCTCCCGGGTGATCGCATCCCCGAGCCGGACCTTCGACTCGAGCGGGATGTCGGCCTGGAGCAGGAGGTCCGTGCCCGAGCGCTCGGCCGCCGCCTCCTGCTCGGTCAGGTCGGCCACGAAGAGCGGCGTCAGGAGGACGATGCCGAGGACGACCCCGGCGTGGCGGGCGGCGATCGTCCAGCCGCCGTGGACGGCCTGACGCGACCGGCC
>CADCWC010000277.1 GCA_902806305.1 uncultured Thermoleophilia bacterium
AGCGCTGGGCGAGAGGAGAGCCGGCCCTTGGCAGGTTCGGAGTACGGCGCAAAAGACATCACGGTGCTCGAGGGGCTCGAGGCCGTCCGGCGCCGTCCCGGCATGTACATCGGCTCCACCGGGCCCCGCGGCCTGCACCACCTCGTCTTCGAGGTCCTGGACAACGGCGTCGACGAGGCCCTGGCCGGCCGGTGCGACGCGATCTGCGTGACGCTCCACCCCGACGGCTCGGTGACCTGCGAGGACAACGGCGCCGGCATTCCGGTCGACGTCATGCCGGAGCTCGGCCTGACCGCCGTCGAGGTGGTGCTGACGAAGCTCCACGCGGGCGGGAAGTTCGGCGGCGACGGCTACAAGGTCTCGGGCGGCCTGCACGGCGTCGGCGTCTCGGTCGTCAACGCGCTGTCGGAGCGGCTCCACGTGCGCGTCCACCGCGACGGCGGCGTCTGGGAGCAGGACTACCGTCGCGGCGTCCCGCAGGGTCCGCTCGAGCGGACCGGCGACCAGGACGGCCGCTCCGGGACCGTGATCTCGTTCCTCCCCGACCTCGAGATCTTCGAGGAGGGCGCCTACGACTACGCCGTCCTCGCCCAGCGCATGCGCGAGATGGCGTTCCTGACGGCCGGCCTGTCGCTGACGCTCGTCGACGAGCGCGGCGAGGAGCGGCGCGAGACGTGGCACTACGAGGGCGGGATCGCGGAGTACGTCAAGCACATCAACGCCCAGAAGGAACCGATCCACGAGAAGATCATCTCCATCCGCCACGTGACGGAGGAGGGCGAGGTCGAGGCGGCGCTGCAGTGGAACGGGAGCTACCAGCCGTCGGTCTTCTCGTTCGCCAACAACATCAACACCCACGAGGGCGGCACGCACCTCACGGGCTTCCGGGCGGCGCTCACGCGGACGATCAACCTGTACGCGCGCAACACGGGGCAGCTGAAGGAGAAGGACGAGCCGCTCACGAGCGAGGACATCTTCGAGGGCCTCGGCGCCGTCGTGTCCGTGAAGCTGCGCGAGCCGCAGTTCGAGGGGCAGACGAAGACGAAGCTCGGCAACGGCTTCGTCAACGGCATGGTGCAGGTGGCGACGAACCAGCGCCTGGCCGAGTTCTTCGAGGAGAACCCGAACGAGGCCAAGGCGATCGTCCGCAAGGTCGCCGAGGCGGCCCGCGCCCGACTGGCGGCGCGCAAGGCCCGCGAGAGCGCGCGCAAGACCGCCTTCTCCGGCACGTCGCTGCCGGGCAAGCTCGCCGACTGCTCGAACACCGACCCGGAGCGGTGCGAGCTCTACCTCGTCGAGGGGAACTCGGCGGGCGGCACGGCCGTCGACGGGCGCGACTCGGAGTTCCAGGCCATCCTCCCGCTGCGCGGCAAGATCCTGAACGTCGAGAAGGCCCGCGTCGACAAGGTCTTCGCCAACACGGAGGTGCAGGCGATGGTCACCGCCATCGGCACGGGCACCGGCGACGAGTTCGACCTCGGCAAGGCGCGCTACCACAAGCTCGTCGTCATGACCGACGCCGACGTCGACGGCGCGCACATCCGCACCCTGATCCTGACCTTCCTCTTCCGGCACATGCAGGGGCTGATCGACGCGGGCTACGTCTACATCGCCCAGCCGCCGCTCTACCGGGTCAAGATCGGCCGCGAGCAGCGCTACCTCGTGAAGGAGTCGGAGCTCGAGGAGCTGCTCGTCCACGAGCGGCTGCCGTCGCTGCGCGTCACCGACCGCTCCGGCGCGCTCATCCCGCTCGACGAGGCGCGCTACGCGGCGCTGGTGCGGGCCCTGCGGGAGTACGAGGGCTGGGCCGCGCGCCTGCGCGCCGACCACGGCGCCGCGGCGATCGACTACGTCAAGGACCACCGGCTCGTGGAGACGCCGATCGAGTCGTTCGCCGACGTCGTGGCGTACTTCGCGGACGGCAACGCCGACGGCCCGCTCGCCACCGCCGAGCTCGTCGTCGCCGACGAGGAGCGCGGGTCGCTGCTCGTGCGGGTCACGGAGCGCTCGACGGGCGCCGTCTCGAGCATCGCACTGCCCGCCGCGCTGTTCGCGTCGCAGGCCTTCGCGAACCTCCAGCGGGTCCACGCCCGGCTGCGCGACCTGGCGGGGTCGCCGCCGTTCGAGGTGGTGGGCAAGAAGGCGGCCGTGGCCCCGACCTTCGAGACGCTCCGGGCCCAGATCCTCCGCATCGCGCAGGAGGGCCTCGACATGGGCCGCTTCAAGGGCCTCGGCGAGATGAACCCCGACCAGCTGCGCGAGACGACGATGGATCCCCACACCCGCACGCTGCAGCAGGTGACGATGGAGGACGCGCAGGCCGCCGACGAGCTCTTCACGTTGCTGATGGGCGACGTCGTCGGACCGCGGCGGGACTTCATCGAGTCGAACGCGCGCGACGTCACGAGCCTCGACGTCTGACCGCCAGAGGTAGCTGATGAGCACTGTGGACACGACCGCCTTCGACGGCGGCAACGTCGAGCCGCGCGAGCTGACCGACGAGATGCGCGCGTCGTACCTCGACTACGCGATGAGCGTGATCGTGGGTCGGGCGCTCCCCGACGTCCGCGACGGCCTGAAGCCCGTGCACCGGCGGGTGCTGTTCGCCATGTCCGACCTCGGCCTGCAGCCGAACCGGCCCTACGTCAAGTGCGCGAAGGTCGTCGGCGAGACGATGGGCTCCTACCACCCGCACGGCGACTCGGCGATCTACGACACGCTCGTCCGCCTGGCCCAGGACTTCTCGAGCCGCTACCCGCTGGTCGACGGCCAGGGCAACTTCGGCAACATCGACGGGTACTCCGCCGCGGCCATGCGCTACACCGAGTGCCGGCTCGCGCCGCTCGCGACGCAGATGCTGCGCGAGCTGCACCCCCGGCTCGTCGACTACGGCCCGAACTACGACGCGTCGCGCCAGCAGCCGCTCGTGCTGCCCGCCCGGTTCCCGAACCTGCTCGTGAACGGCTCCTCCGGGATCGCGGTCGGCATGGCCACGAACATCCCGCCGCACAACCTGGGCGAGGCGATCGACGCGGTCATCGCCACGATCGACGACCCGGACATCACGGTCGAGGGCGTCATGCAGCACCTGCGGGCGCCGGACTTCCCGACCGGCGGGATCATCATGGGCCTGCAGGGCGTCCGCGAGGCCTACGAGACGGGCCGCGGCAAGGTCAGGGTCCGGGCGCGGACGGAGATCGAGGAGCTCTCGAACGGGCGCACCGCGATCGTCGTCACCGAGCTGCCCTTCACGGTCCGCAAGGGTGGCGAGGAGGGCGTGATCGCGAAGATCGCCCAGCTCGACAAGGACAAGGTCATCACGGAGATCGCGAACATCCGCGACCTGTCGGGCCGCAAGGGCGGCATGCGGATCGAGATCGAGCTGAAGCGCGACGCCAACGCGCAGTCGGTGCTGAACAAGCTGTACCGGCACACGGCCCTGCAGTCGACCTTCGGCGTGAACATGGTCGCGCTGGTCGACAACGTGCCGCGTACCCTCGGCATCCGCGATCTGATCCGCCACTACGTCGCCCACCAGCAGGACGTCGTCACGCGGCGCACGAAGTGGCAGCTCGAGCAGGCGGAGCGCCGGGCGCACATCCTGGAGGGCTACCTGATCGCCCTCGACAACCTCGACGCGGTGATCGACCTGATCCGCTCCTCGGCCGACGCGGACGCGGCGCGGACCGGCCTGCAGGAGTCCTACGGCCTCTCCGAGGAGCAGGCCCAGGCGATCCTCGACCTCCGGCTCCAGCGCCTGACCGGCCTCGAGCAGGACCGCATCCGGGAGGAGCACGCCGAGCTGACCGCGCGCATCGCCGAGCTGCGGGCGATCCTGGCCGACGAGGGCCGCGTCCTCGCGCTGATCAAGGACGAGCTGAGCGACATCAAGGCCCAGTACGGCGATGCGCGGCGCACGGAGGTCTCGATCGACGTCGGGGACATCGACTACGAGTCGACGATCCCGGACGAGGACATGCTCATCTCCGTCACCAACACGGGCTACGTCAAGCGCGTGGCGCTCGACACCTACCGCGCGCAGCGCCGCGGCGGCGTCGGCGTGATGGCGATGACCACGAAGGACGACGACTGGATCGAGCACCTGTTCGTGGCCTCGGCGCACGACTACGTGCTGTTCTTCACGTCGGTCGGCAAGGTCTACCGCGTCAAGGCCTGGGAGCTCCCGGAGGCCGGTCGCCAGTCGCGCGGCCGCGCCCTCGTCAACGTGCTGCCGCTGGCCGAGGGCGAGCGCGTGATGGCGGTGTTCCGCACCCGGGACTACACCGAGGGCCAGTACCTCGTCATGGGCACGCGACAGGGCATCGTGAAGAAGACGCCGTTCCGCGCGTACGACACGAACCTCCGCGCCGACGGCATCATCGCGCTGCGCATCCGGCCCGGCGACGAGCTCGTCGACGTGCGGCTGACGGACGGCGACGACCGGATCATGATGGTCTCCCGCGGCGGGCGTGCGATCTCCTTCGACGAGACCGACGTGCGGCCGATGGGGCGCGTGGCCTCGGGCGTGCGCGGGATGCGACTGCGCGGAGGCGACACGGTGGCCGCGCTGCGCGTGCCGAAGAACGGCGACGACCTGCTGGTCGTGACCGAGCGCGGCTACGGGAAGCGCACGCCCGTCGACGAGTACCCGACGAAGGGTCGCGGGACGCTCGGCGTGCTGGCCGTGCGGATCACCGACGAGCGCGGACCCGTGACGGGGGCGCTCGTGGTCTCCGAGGGCCAGGACGTGATGGTCATCACCGAGCGCGGGATCGTCACGCGCCAGGCCGTCTCCGACGTCCGCCGCACCGGCCGCACGACCCAGGGCGTGCTCGTCCAGCGGCTGCGGGAGGACGACCGGGTGGCGGCCGTGGCGCTGGTGCGGTCGAGCGACGACCCCGACGCCGAGGGCGGCGCGGGCGAGGCCGACCTGGAGCTGCCCGCCGACCTCGTGGACGAGGCCCTCGAGGCGGCCCCCGGTGAGGTGGTCGAGCTCGACGACGTCGAGGACATCGAGGAGGTCGACGTCGAAGCGGACGCGTTCGACGAGGACGCGGACGTCGACGAGCTGGTCGACGACGAGGGCGAGGTCGTGGACGAGCTCGACGACGCGATCGACGACGACGACGCCTGACCGCGCCGCGCCCTGACGCGCGCTCTGAACGTGAAGCTTCTGGAAAGGACGCCGGTCGGCGCTTTGGTCGCGGCGGTGGAGGGCCGATAGCATCGGTCTCCCCGCGGGCGCCCGGCACCGACGTCGCGTCGGCGTCGCGCTCCCCCGGTCCGCTCGCTGTGCCTGCGCCTCGCGACATCCGCCGCACGGTCCTCCGCGTGACGATCGCCCTGGCGGCACTCGTCACCGCGAGCCCGTCGGCCCACGCGGGCGTGTCGGTCCGTCCGCTGAGCGCCGATCCGACGGTCGCCGCGCCGCGGGCCGTCGGCGCCGGTCCGATCCTCGCGCCGACGGGTCGACCGACGCCGGCCGCGTCGTCCTGGAGGGGAGCGACGTGACCGCCGGCGGCGGCCAGGCGGTCGCCGTGGCGGTCGGCCGGCACACCCGCCTGGGAGCGACCGCCGCGGCCCTGGCCGTGGACAAGGCGCAGGGAC
>CADCWC010000278.1 GCA_902806305.1 uncultured Thermoleophilia bacterium
GGCGGCGCGGGCGTCCACCGGACGCTCGGCCTCGACGGACGCACGCTGAGCTACTGGCTCGCGGCCGGGCAGGTCGGCCGTGGGTACGCGACCGAGGCCGCCGCCGCGCTGACCCGCCTGGCGTTCGAGCACGACGGCGTCGGCCGGGTGGAGATCCATGTCGACGCCGACAACGTGCGGAGCTCCGCCGTCCCCGCCCGGCTCGGCTTCCGCCTCGTCGCCACCCGGCGCCGGCTCGTCAACGTGGGCGTGCCCCAGCTGGTCGAGCGGCCGATCCGGATCTACCGCCTGACGGCCGTGACGTACCCACGATCGGCGGCGGCAGGGGCCCGGCTCGAGGCCTTCGCCCGCGACGGCACGCGGCTGCTCTGAGGGGTCAGCCAGGGCCGGCGTCCGCCAGCAGCTCGGCGGTCTGCGCCCGGACGCGCCGGATGCGCTCGACGGTCGCCGTGTCGACCGCGACGGCGGGACGCTCGTCACCGGCCTCCGTGCCCCAGCGGCGCGCCACGTCGCCCGGGTCCTCGTCACGGAGGATCGCCGCCGCCTGCACCGCGGCGCCGAGCGCGACGAGCTCCTCGGCGCGCGGGATGCGGAGCGGCCGACCGGAGAGCCGGCCCACGACCTCCGGCCAGACGCGGCCACGCGCCCCGCCGCCGATCAGGAGCAGGGGCGCGTCAGCGTCGAGGCCCGAGCCGAGCTCCGCCAGGCGCTCCAGGGCCTCGACGAGCCCGGCGGCGGCGCCCTCGTAGGCCGCCATCAGGATCGCGCCGCCCGTCGTCGCGTGGCGCAGGCCGGCGACCAGGCCCGCCGCGTGGGGCAGGTTCGGGGTGCGCTCCCCGTCCAGGTAGGGCAGCAGCGTCACCCCGCCGCTCGGCTCCACCGCGTCGCGGTCGAGGCCGAGCCACGCGGCCACCCGGTCGACGGCCAGGGTGGCGTTGAGCGTGGCGGTCAGGGGCAGGTAGCCGCCCGCGGCGTCCGCGAAGCCCGCCACGACCCCCTCGGGATCGACGGCCCGCGCCGTCATGGCCGCGTAGACCGTGCCCGACGTGCCGAGGCTGACCACGGGCGTGCCGGGCCGCAGGCCGAGCCCGAGCGCGGCGGCCATGTTGTCGCCCGTGCCCGGCCCCACGACGGCCCCCTCGGGAACCCCGAGCGCCTCGGCGGCCCACGCCACGACCGTGCCCGCCGGCTCGCGCGGACCGAGAACGACGGGCAGGAGCGCGCGGTCGAGCCCGACCTGCGGCAGCGAGAGCACCCGGTCGTCGTAGTCCTCGGCGGCGGTCGACCACCAGCCCGTGCCGGACGCATCGCCGCGGTCCGTGACGTGCCGCCCGGTCAGCCGCCCGGTCAGGAAGTCGTGCGGCAGGCCGACGCCGCGGGCCGCGCCCGCGACCTCCGGCTCGTGCCTGCGGAGCCACGCCCACTTGGTCACCGTCAGCGACGCCACCGGCACGCTGCCGACGTCCTCGGCCCAGACCGCCGCCCCTCCGAGCGCCTCGGTGAGCTCGCGCGCCTCGGGTGCGGAGCGGGTGTCGTTCCACAGCATCGCGGGCCGCAGCGGCCGGCCGTGGTCGTCCGTCACGACGAGGCCGTGCTGCTGCCCGCCGACGGCGATCGCCGCGATCTCCGAGGCGCACCCCGTGGCGGCGAGCGCCGCCCGGAAGGCCTCCCACCAGGACTCGGGGTCGGACTCGCGCGCGCCGCCCGTGCCGCTGACGACGTGCGCGCTCCGTCCCGTGGCGACGACGCGGCCGTCGTCCGGGTCGACCACGAGCACCTTGGTGGCCTGCGTCGACGTGTCGACCCCCGCGACCAGCGATCCTGCCATCGCCACCGTCCCTTGACCGCGCGCCTCTCGGCCACCTAGTTTGTCGTGCCCTCGGACGAATTCGATCGTAGCGGGGGGCGGCGGCCGTCGCTCGGCCCTCGGCAAGGAGCCTGCATGTCGACCACCCCATCGGACGCGTCGCTCGACCCGACCCCCGAGCACCGGTTCACCTTCGGCCTCTGGACCGTCGGCAACCCGGGCCGCGACCCGTTCGGCGACGCGGTGCGGGCGCCGCTCGACCCGGTCGACACCGTCCGGAAGCTCGCCGACATCGGCGCCTGGGGCGTGAACCTGCACGACAACGACCTCGTGCCGTTCGACGCCTCCCCGTCCGACCGCGAGGCGATCGTGCGCCGCTTCCGCGCCGCGCTCGACGAGACGGGCCTCGTCGTCCCGATGGCGACCACGAACCTCTTCTTCCACCCGGTCTTCAAGGACGGCGCGTTCACGTCGAACGACCCCGCCGTCCGCCGGTTCGCGCTGGCCAAGACGATCCGCTCGATCGAGCTGGGCGTCGAGCTCGGGGCGTCGACGTACGTGTTCTGGGGGGCGCGCGAGGGATCCGAGGTCGGCGCCGCCAAGTCGACGCTCGACGCCTTCGACCGGTACCTGGAGGCGATCAACTTCCTCTGCGCGTACGTCCGCGACCGCGGCTACGACCTGCGCTTCGCGCTCGAGCCGAAGCCGAACGAGCCCCGCGGCGACATCCTGCTGCCGACGGTCGGCCACGCGCTGGCCTTCATCGAGCGACTCGACCACCCGGACATGGTCGGCCTCAACCCCGAGGTCGCGCACGAGACGATGGCCGGGCTGAACTTCGTCCACGCGGTGGCCCAGGCGCTCTGGAGCGGCAAGCTCTTCCACATCGACCTGAACGGCCAGCGCATCGGGCGCTACGACCAGGACTTCCGCTTCGGCCAGGAGGACCTGAAGGAGGCGTTCTACCTCGTGCGGCTCCTGGAGGGAGCGGGGTACGACGGTCCCCGGCACTTCGACGCGCACCCCCTCCGGACGGAGGACCCCGAGGGGGTGTGGGACTTCGCGCGCGGCTGCATGCGCACCTACCTCTTGCTGGCGCAGAAGGCGCGCGCGTTCGACGAGAGCGCCGAGATCCGCGCGGCGCTCGAGGCGGCGAGCGTCCCGCAGCTGGCCACGCCGACCGTGGGACCGTACTCCGCCGAGGCCGCCCGCGCCCTCCTGGAGGAGCCGGTCGACCTCGACGCGCTGGCCGCCCGCGGCTACGCCAACGAGCGGCTCGACCAGGCGGTCGTCGAGCTCCTGCTGGGCGGGTGACCGCCGTGGGCGCCGTCCCGCCCGTCGAGCCGCCGTCGGCGCGCCGGACCAGCCTCGGGACGGTGCTGCGCCACGTCGCCGATCACGGCCGCGGCTCGCGCGCCGCGATCGCCGGGGCCACCGGGCTGAACAAGAGCACCGTGTCGAACCTCGTCGCCGTGTTGATCGAGCTCGGCCTGCTCCGGGAGGTGCCAGCCGAGGCACCCCCGCGCGCGGTCGGCCGGCCGGGTCGGCTGGTCGAGCTCCGGGACGGCGGCGTGGCGGCCCTCGGACTCGAGGTCAACGTCGACTACCGCGCCGTGCTCGCCACCGACCTGACCGGTCGCGTGCGGGCCCGCTCCCTCGTCGAGGAGGACCACCGGGGCGCGGACCCCGAGACGGTGCTCGCGGCGCTCGCCGACCAGACGCGCGACGTGATCACGGATCTCGCACGCCAGGGCCTCCGCCCGGTGGCCGCCGCGGTCGCCGTGCCGGGCCTGGTCGACGTGGCCGCGGGCCGGCTGATGCTGGCGCCGAATCTCCGCTGGCGCGACGCGCCGGTGGCCGAGCTGCTGGGCGCGGCCCTCGGCGCGCCCGAGCTGCCCGTCCGGGTCGACAACGAGGCAAACCTGGCCGCCTACGCGGAGCTCCGGGACGGGGCCGGACGCGGCTGCAGCCACCTCGTCCACGTCTCGGGTCAGATCGGCGTCGGCGCCGGGTTGATCGTCGACGGTCGGATCTTCCGCGGCGCGAGCGGCTTCGGCGGCGAGCTCGGGCACATCACCGTCGACCTCGACGGTCTGCCGTGCGCCTGCGGCAGCCGCGGCTGCCTCGAGACCGTGGTCGGCCAGGAGGCGCTCCTGGCCCGCGCGCACGTGTCGGTGCCCCCGGGCGTGCCGAGCAGGCGCCTCACGCAGACGCTGGCTCGGCAGGCCCGCGCGGGCGACGCACGGACGCTGAACGCCCTCCGCGCAGGCGGTAAGGCGCTCGGCGTGGCGCTCGCGACGGTCGCGAACCTGTTCGATCCCGACGTGATCGTCCTCGGCGGCGCCTACGCCGAGCTCAGCCCGTGGCTCGTCCCGCCGGTCCGCTCGGAGCTCCGCGGCCGGGTGATCGCCGCGCGCTGGTCGACGATCGACGTCGCCGTCTCGGCGCTCGGCCAGGAGGCTTCCGCCCTCGGCGCGGCGGCGCTCATCGTCGACGACGTCCTCGCCGACCCGGCGGCGATGCGGGCGCCGGCCGCCTGAGGGTCTGCGGGTGAGCGACCGGCAGCGTCCGGACGCCCCGTCGAGCCGGGCCGGCACCGGCCGCGGGCATCGCGCCCGCCGCCTCGCGCGGGCACTCGTCGCGGCGCTGTTCCTGGCCGTGGCCGTGGTGGTCGCCATCTCCGGCGTCGTCGCCTGGCGTCTGACGACGATCGACCGACAGCCGCCCCGGGCGCCGGCCGCCGCCCTCGGACTCCGGTACGACGCCGTGCGCTTCCCGGCCGCGACGGACGGCGTGCAGCTCTCGGGCTGGCTCGTGCGACCGTCGGGTCGGGACCGGCGGTGCACGGTGGTGATGGCCCACGGCAAGGACGGCACGCGCAGCTCGCGCGGCAACCTGACCATCGCGGCGAGCCTCGCGCGCGCCGGGTACGGCGTCCTCCTGTTCGATCTGGCCGGCCACGGCGAGTCGGGCTTCCGCCGCTTCTCGCTCGGCCTCCACGAGAGCCGGGACGTGCTCGGTGCCGTCCGCTACGTCGCCGCGCGGGGCACGCGGTGCATCTCGGGCCTCGGCTTCTCCACCGGCGCCGTCGCGCTGCTCGACGCGGCGGCCGGCGAGCCCGCCGTCGCGGCCGTCGTGGCCGACAGCGCGTGGGCGGACACGGACCGGCTGCTGGACGAGCAGCTGCCCAGCGAGAGCCGGCTCCCCGGCGCCTTCACGCCGGCCGTCCTGGGCATGGCCGACCTGCTGTTCGGGCTCGATCCCGACGGCATCCGTCCGGTGGAGGACGTCGCGCGCATCGCCCCTCGGCCGGTGCTGCTGGTCAACGGCTCGTCGGACGACCTCGTGCCGGTCCGGGAGGCGCGAGCGCTCGCCGCGGCCGCCCCGGGCAGTACCGAGCTGTGGCTCGTCCCGGACGCCGAGCACGTCGCGGCGCACACCGACCGGCCGGAGGAGTACATGGCGAGACTCCTGCGGTTCCTCGAGCGGGCGCTGTCGACGGAGCGGCCGTGAACGCAACGCTGCCCGGCCGGCTGCGGATGGCCGGCCGACGTCGGTCAGCCGGTCCTCGGATCGATGGCACTCGACGACCGGAGCGCCGCGCGAGCCATCAGGCGGTGCCGGGTCGCCACGGCTCGTGCTCGTGCGCGAGCCAGACCAACTCGGGGTCGAGCGCCCGCACCCGCAGCTGGCCTTCGGTCTGCGGCTCGTCGAGCTCGCCGAACCAGACCGCCACGTCGCCGCCGACGACGACCGGGCGCCCGCCCGTCTCGACGACGACCACCTGCAGGCCACGC
>CADCWC010000279.1 GCA_902806305.1 uncultured Thermoleophilia bacterium
CGGTGACGGCGTGCTGCTGCTCCTGGCTCCTGCCGTTGCCCGCCGGCGCGGACGAGCCCTCGATGACCTCCTGGCGACCGGCGTCGCCCGCCGTCACCTGCAGCTTGCGCGGCTTCGCCTGCGGCGCGACGGGGATCGTCAGCGTCAGGACGCCGGCCTCGTAGCTCGCCTGCACCGCGTCGGCGTCGAGGCTCTCGCCGAGGAACAGCTGGCGCGTGAACGTGCCGTAGGGCCGCTCGGCGACGATGATCTGATCGCCCTCCTTGCGGTTCGCCTGCCGCTGGGCCGTCACGGTCAGCACGTTGCGCTCGACCGTCAGGTCGATCGCCGACGCGTCGACGCCCGGCAGGTCGAAGTGGACGAGGAACTGGTCGCCGCGCCGGTAGGCGTCGAGCGGGAAGCTGCGGGAGGCCTGCGTCGTCATCTGCTCCAACGACCGGTCCAGCTCGCGGAAGGGATCGAAGCGCTCGAAGCGCATGAGCATCGCACTACCTCCTTCTTCGGCCCTTCGGGAGACAGCGGGAGATGCGAGTGGCGCCGGGCCGACACTGCGCCCTCAGCGCCGTAGTTCCCCCGTTCTGCCCGTCCAAACGTTCCCGAGGCAGCTCCCGAGCCGGATGACGCCCATCGTCGGCCGGGCCTCCCGACGACCGGCGCGGATCGCCCCGGAGACAGGTAGAACGGTGCCGTGACGAACCTCCGGACCACCTGCCCGCCGGCCCTGCTCGCCCTCGCCGCCCTCCTCGTCCTGGTTGTGACGCCGCCGCCCGCGGCCGCCCGTCCGCACGCTCCGACCCGACCGAGCGGACCCACGGCGACGCCGCTCGAGCTGCCTCGCGGCGGGCGTACCGTCTTCCCGGCCTTCCGCGTCGTCGCGTACTACGGCGGCGCCACGACGAGCGCGCTCGGCGTGCTCGGCGAGGGCACGCCGGACCAGGCCGCCCGGCGCCTCGCGCGGCAGGCGCGCCGCTTCGCCACGCCGGGGCGTCCCGTGCTGCCCGCCTTCGAGCTGATCGTCACGGTGGCCCAGTCCTCGCCCGGCGCCGACGGGTCCTACAGCGCCCCCACGGCGCCCGCCGACATCCGGCGCTACCTCGCGGCCGCGCGCCGCGCGAAGGCGCTCCTCCTGCTCGACATCCAGCCCGGCAGGCGGGACTTCCTGCAGGAGGTCCGCCGGTACGAACGGTTCCTGCGTGAGCCCGACGTCGGCCTGGCCCTCGACGCCGAGTGGTCGATGCGCCCCGGCCAGGTGCCGGGCGAGACGATCGGCTCGACCGACGCGGCCACGATCAACCGCGTGTCCGGCTACCTCGACGGGCTCGTGACGCGCAAGCGCCTGCCGCAGAAGCTGCTCGTGATCCACCAGTTCACGCCGCAGATGGTGCGGAACCGGGCCGCCGTCAAGCCGCGACGCGGGCTGGCCGTGACGTTCCACATCGACGGCTTCGGCGGCCAGTTCGCCAAGCGCTCGAAGTACCGGCAGCTCCGGGTCCGGCCGCCGTTCTTCAACGGCTTCAAGCTCTTCTACGACGAGGACCGGGACATGCTGACGCCGCGCGAGGTTCTGGGCCTCAAGCCGGCCCCCGATCTGGTCACCTACCAGTAACGGACGCGGTGGCGCCTGGTCGCACGTCGGACGGAGCGTCCGCCTGTGCGGCCGGTCCGGTGCTGCACGTGACGAACGGCGACAGCGCGCAGGTGCTGATCGAGCGCTCCGGCCTGGGCGGCGACGTGCTGCCGTGGCGCGACGTCCTGCACGAGGGGCCGGTGCCCGCAGACCTCCCGCCGGAGGAGCTGCGGCGGGTCCGCGTGCGGTTCCTCAGCCGCAGCGGCCGGCCGCCCGAGGCTGTCGTCGCCGCCGAGCTGGCTCGTCGGGACGAGGCGCTCGCCGACGCGGCGCAGCGCGAGCAGGTGGTGCTCTGGTTCGAGCACGACCTCTACGACCAGCTGCAGCTGCTGCAGGTCCTGTCGGGCCTCGAGGCGGCCGCGGTGGACCGGGGCCGCGTGTCGCTGATCTGCGTCGATGCCGTCCCCGGTCGCCCGCGGTTCGGCGGGCTCGGGGAGCTCGAGCCGGCGGAGCTCACCTCGCTCTGGCCGACCCGGACGGGCGTCACCGACGAGCAGTACCGGCTCGCGGCCACGGCCTGGGCGGCATTCCGGTCGCCCGACCCGACTGCCGTCGAGGACGTCGTCGCGGGGGACACCGCAGCCCTGCCGTTCCTCGCCGCGGCGCTCCGCCGCCACCTGGAGCAGTTCCCGTGGGTCGGCGACGGCCTCTCCCGCAGCGAGCGCGCGCTGCTCGCCTCGCTCGACGCGGGGCCGGCGACCGCGGTCGAGCTCTTCGCCGCGCAGGCCGACGCCGAGGAGGCGCCGTTCCTCGGCGACACGGTCGCGTGGTCGTACCTCGCCGAGCTCGCGAGCGGTCCCGAGCCGCTGCTCGGACCGGCCTCGGCGGTGCCGCGTCCGGGCGCACCGCCGGTCGGCCGCCCCCTGACGCTCACCGTGCTCGGTCGGCGGGTGCTGGACGGCCAGGCCGACCGGGTCGCCGTCCGGGGCGTGGACCGCTCGCTCGGCGGCGTCCGCCTGCGCGGCCGCGAGGTCTGGCGCTGGGATCCGACCGCGGCGCGGCTGGTCGCCCCGTCGGGGACCTGACGGCCCGGAGGGCGCGACGTCGGCGAGGATGTGGGCGTGCCGTCGCCGCGTGCCTCCGTTGCCACCGCCGTCCGGCGCGTGCGCGGCACCGGCGCCGACCTGCCCTTCGGCGACCCCGCACCGGCCCACGGCGTCCCGCTGGAGGGCTGGTACGTCCGCGTCGCCGATCCGACCTCGGGTCGTGTCGCCGCGGCGATGGTCGGCGTGGCGACCGAGCCGGACGGCGACCGGTGGGCGCTCGTCGTCCTCGCCGTCCATCCGGAGGGCATCGTCCGGCACGTCGTCGCGGAGGGCGACCTCGCGCTCGACTGGCCGCTGCGTGTGGGCACGGTCCTGCGCCTGGACGCCACGTCGCTGCGGGCGCACGTCGACGACGTGGAGCTCGAGCTCCGGGTGCGACCGGGCGCACCGCTCCGCCCGCTCCTCTGGGGTGGTCTCGGGCCGGGGCACCTCGTGCCCGGGCTCCCGCAGTACTGGACGCCGCTCGACGCGGGCCTCGCCGAGTGGGGGACGCTCCGGCTCGGCACCGACGTGCACGATCTGACCGGGGGCAGGGTCTACCGCGAGAAGAACTGGGGCCCCGGCTTCCCGCGGCACGGGTGGTGGTGGGGTGCCGCCCACGCGTTCCCCGACCCGCGTCTCGTGGTCGCCTTCGGCGGCGGCCCGCTGAGCCGATTCGGGCCCGCGCCGACGGCGGTCGTCGTCTCGACGCCCGAGGGCCTCGTGCGCCTGGGCACGCCGCTCGTCTCGCCGCTCACGACGACGGTCGCCGACGGCCGCGTCGCGGTCGCGGGCGGCGGCGCCCGGCATCGCGTCCGCGTCGAGGGACACCAGGGCGGCGGGGCGCTCGAGCTGCCGCATCCCGAGCCGCCGGGGCGGGAGCCCGCGTGGCGGGCACGTCAGGCGTTCGCGGGCGAGGTGACACTGCTCCTCGAGCGCCGCGCCGGCGCGCGCTGGCGGACCGCCGCGGCGGGCGTCTCACCGCTCGCGGGCCTCGAGTCCGGCACGCCCGTCAGCCGGTTAGGCCGGTCGCGCGGCTGACCGCCTCGGCCGCGACGAGCACCGCGCCGACGACGGCGTGGAGCCCCGCCGTCCCGTAGACGAGCGGCTCGATCCCCGGCTGACCGGGGCGCGTCGCCGAGCGGGCCAGCACGACCCGGCGCCAGGCGATCGGCAGGGTCAGGAACACCGTCAGCGCCGGCCATCCGAGGACGCCGGTGAGCACGAGCGCCGGCACGGCCAGGTACGCCCCGAGCAGCTCGAGCTCGTACAGCCGCCGCGCGCCGCGGAAGCCGACGAGCAGCGGCACGGTCCGGACTCCGGCGCGTCGGTCGTCGTCCATGTCGACGAAGTTGTTCGCCGTCAGCACCGCGACCACGAGCAGTCCGGGCACGAACCCGACCACGAACGCCGCCGGATCCCAGGCGTCGCCGGTCACGGCGGTGTAGGCCCCGAGCGTCATCAGCGGGCCCATCAGGAAGACGATCGTGGGCTCACCGAGGGCGTGGTACTTGTACGGGAACGGGCCCACGGTGTAGGACCAGGCAGCGAGCACGCCCAGGAGCCCGACCGGCACGATCGCCGGGCCGGTCACCGCGACGATGACGGCGCCGAGGACGACGGTGGCCCCGAACAGGGCGCGGTAGTACCGGCGGCCCTGGGCGACGGTCAGCGTGCCGTCCACGAACGAGCGGTCGTTGCCCTCCATCGCCGGCGTGTCGACCCCGTTGACGAAGTCCTCGACGCTGTTCGAGACGTTGGTGCCGAGCTGCACCAGCGCCCCGGCCAGGAGCACGACCGGTGCGAGCCACCACCGCACGTCGTCGCGCCCGCCCGCCATGACGAGGCCGAGCGCCACGGGCACGAGGGAACACGTGACGGAGGGCAGACGCAGCGCCGCGACGTACGCGGCGACGGTGCCGCGCGGCGGCGGACCGGGGAGGGGAAGGGCGCTCACGTCGGAGGGTGTTCCCCGGAGCGCGCCGGCGGACGCCGGCGCGGCCGGGCACGTCTACAGTCTTCGCATGCCCGTCGCCGTCAGCCTGATCCCCGGCGACGGCATCGGTCCCGAGGTGACGGCGGCCGTCGAGCGGATCCTCGAGGCGGCGGGCGCCGACCTCGCCTGGGACCGTCGGACGGCGGGACTCGCGGCGGTCGAGACGCACGGCGACCCGCTGCCGCAGGAGACGGTCGACTCGATCGCCCGGAACGGCGTGGCGCTCAAGGGGCCGCTGGCCACGCCGGTCGGCGGCGGCTACCGGTCGGTCAACGTGGCCCTGCGGCAGACGTTCGACCTCTACGCGAACGTCCGTCCGGCCCGCACGATCGTCCCCGGCGGCCGCTTCGAGGACGTCGACATCGTGATCGTCCGCGAGAACACGGAGGGGCTCTACAGCGGCATCGAGCACTACGTGCGCGTCGGCGACGACCCGCACGCGGCGGCCGAGTCGCTCGCCGTCATCACGCGGCACGGCTCGGAGCGGGCGGTGCGCTACGCGTTCGAGTACGCGGTGCGTCACGGTCGCGAGCGGGTCACGCTCGTGCACAAGGCGAACATCCTCAAGTTCTCCCAGGGCCTGTTCCTCGAGGTCGGACGCGAGGTGGCGGCGGCGTACGCCGGGCGGGTCGCATTCGACGAGCGCATCGTGGACGCGATGGCCATGGACCTCGTCACGGCGCCCGAGCGGGTGGACGTGATCGTGACCACGAACCTGTTCGGCGACATCCTGTCCGACCTGATCTCGGGGCTGGTGGGCGGGCTCGGGCTGGCGCCGGGCGCGAACATCGGCAAGCAGGCGGCGATCTTCGAGGCCGTGCACGGCACGGCGCCCGACATCGCCGGAAAGGACATCGCCAACCCGGGCGCGCTGATCCTCGCCGCCTGCATGATGCTCGACCACCTGGAGCAGACGGAGATCGCGCAGCGGGTGCGCGCCGCCTTCGTGGCG
>CADCWC010000280.1 GCA_902806305.1 uncultured Thermoleophilia bacterium
CGGACGCGGCTCGCGCCGACGCCGACCACCATCTCCACGAACTCGGAGGCGCTGAGGGAGAAGAACGGCACGTCGGCCTCGCCCGCCACGGCCCGCGCGAGCAGCGTCTTGCCGGTGCCCGGCGGCCCGGAGAGCAGGACGCCCTTGGGGATCGCGCCGCCGAGCCGCGTGTACTTCGACGGGTTCTTGAGGAAGTCGACGATCTCGACCAGCTCGGCCTCGGCCTCCTCGATGCCCGCCACGTCCTCGAAGGTCGTGCGGTGGGCGGTCGCCTCGTAGCGCTTCGCCTTCGAGCGCCCGAGACCCGTCAGCCCGCCGCCCATGCCCGCGGCGGCACGGCGGAGGAAGAAGATCATCAGCGCCACGATGAGCAGCGTCGGGCCGAAGAAGAGCAGCACCGTGACGAGGAACGAGTTCCCCTCCTCCAGCGGCTCGGCGTTGACCTCGACCTTCTGGCGGACCAGGAGCTGCAGCAGCTCGTCGTCGGCGAACGCGGGCCGCTCGGTCTCGAACTGGTCCCCGGTCTCTCCCTGGTCGCCGGACGGGTAGGTGATCTCCTTCTTGAAGCGCCCCTGGATCGTGTCGCCCTGGGACGTGACGGAGCCGACGTTGCCCGCCTGGACCTGCTGGCGGAACGTCGTGTACGGCACGTCGAGCCGCTCCTCGGGCGACGTCAGCAGGTTGCCGAGAAGCAGGTTCGCGACGAGGAGCGCGAGGACGACGTACCAGAAGCGGCGGCCGAGGCCCTGGAACATCCGGCGTGGGGGCGGAGGATCCTCGGGCGGCGCGCCCTCGACCCGCCACCCCGCCTGAGAGCGCTCGGGCTTCGTGGAGTCGACGGGGCCTCGCGGTCGCGTGGTGGCCATGGGGGAAGCCTAGCCGCCGAGCGGTCGAGCGGCCGCCGAGCCGGCGCTGCTCACTTCCTCACGCTCCGGGCCCACGCGACCGCTCGTGCCTGGAGGTCGACGACGTACCGCTCCTTGCCGGCGATGTAGGCGAGTCGGTCACCGGGATGCCGCTCCGCCACCTCCTGCTTCAGCGCCGCATACCGTCCCGCCTCGTCGGGGTGCGTCCGCAGGAAGTCGCGGACGGCGAGGTGGCGGAACTCGACCTCACCGCCCGCCTCGCACACGTGCAGATGGTGGGAACGTGGCCGCTCCGGCGGTCTCGCGAAGAACCGGCGGCTCGTGGACGCGGGATCGGGCGCATACAGGTAGCCGAGGCCCTCCAGCGGCCCGACGTACCTCGCCCGGGGTTCCATCGCGGCCACCGATACCTGCAGGTCGAGAATCGGCTTGGCGGCAAGGCCGGGCACAGCGGTCGAGCCGACGTGCTCGAGGCGCACCGCCACGACTCCGAGCGCGTCCGCGACGCGCCGCAGCTCGGCCGCCGCCAGATGCTCCCACGCCGCATCGTGCCCGACGATCCGGACGGCCGGGTCCAGGCGGTCGTCGAGCGACGGATGGCGGGACGGTGGTGCCTCCCGGGAACCGTCGCGATCCATGTCACGCCGCCGTGCGCGTCGCGGCCCGCGCCGCCGCCCAGGCGCCCGGCACGTCGAGGTTCGTGGCGGCGTAGTCGCGGGCCAGGAGCTCGTCGGGCAGCGCCCAGTCGTACTTGCCGCGCAGCCGGTTGCGCACGCCTCGGGCCAGGGCGAGCGGGTCGGGCGGCTCGCCGGACAGCATCGCCAGGAGGTGGCTCGTGAGCGCGCGGGCCGACGCGCGCGGCACCGTCACCGTCAGCCGGTCCGTCGAGACGGGGAGGCCGCGCTCGAGCAGCAGGACGACGAGCGTGTTCGTGACGCGGTCGTCGGCCCAGGGCACGAGGATCGCGTTGCCGTCGTGCTCGATCAGCGTGCGACGCTCGAGCCCGAGGGCCGTGTAGGCGGCGCGCGCCTCTTCGAGCTGCGTCCGGGCGCCGGCGTCGAGGAACGGCGGCACGTCGGTCTCCGCGAGCAGACGCCGCATCTCCTCGCGGACGCGGCCGTGGACGGGCGCGCCGGCGCCGCCGAAGATCGGCGGACGGCCGCCACCCGCGGGCGCCAGGTCGATGCTGCGGCGGCCCTCGTCGACGGACAGGACGCGCCAGCGCCGGCCGGAGAACACGAGCAGCGCCCCCTCGCCGAGCGGCGCGTCGATCGGCAGCGTGCCGAGCGTCCGGCCCTCGGCGACGAGGGTGTACTCCTCGGGCGTCGAGAAGGCGGCGTAGAACGTGTGGTGGTTGACGAGCCGCTCACCGCGGGCGCCGTGCAGGAGGATGCCCTCGCCGCTCTGCACGAGCAGGTCCTGACCGGCCAGGTGCCGGAGCAGCGCCCCGAACGAGGCGGCGTCGAGCGTCGAGAAGGGCCCCGACCCGCAGAGCGCCCGGTACGCGTCGCGGGGTGTGACGCCGCCGTGCTGGGCGATCAGCGAGAGCAGCTGCTGGACCAGCGTCGACCCGTCGAGCGCGCCGGGCGGCGGCGGCTCGTACCAGCGGTCGAGCAGCAGGCGCACCGTCGCGACGGTCTGGACGAGCTCGGAGCGGAGCGCGTCCTGCGGCGGGGCCGACGGCGAGGCCCGGGGCTCGCGCACGTAGAGACGGAGCACCGCCGCCTCGCCGCGGCGGCCCGAGCGTCCGAGCCGCTGACGCAGCGCCGAGACGGACGGCGGTGCGCCGATCTGGGCGATGCTCGTGACGCTGCCGACGTCGATGCCGAGCTCGAGGGTCGACGTGGTCACGGCCGAGGCGGGGCGCGTGCGGTCCTTGAGCATCCGCTCCACGTCCTCGCGGCTCTCCTTCGAGAGGCTGCCGTGGTGCGGGAAGAACTCGTTGGGAAGCCGCTCGGCGGTGCTGCGCCGGGCGAGCAGGTCGGCGTAGAGCTCGACCTCCGCGCGGCTGTTGGCGAAGATCAGGTTGTCCGAGCCGCGCAGCGTGCGCCAGAGATGGTCGGCGATGGTGAGCTCCGCCGGGGTGGCCGCGGCCTCCGGGTCCGGCGTCTCGGCGTCCGTGACCCCGCGCAGGCCGAGCAGCAGCTGCTGGCCGCCGCCGTCGGCCGTGACGAGCCGCACGCGGGCGCCGTGGCCCGGGCGCAGGAACTCGGCGGCGAGCGCCATCTCGCCGAGCGTGGCGCTGAGCCCGATCCGCGGCGCGCGCCGACGGGCCACCAGCTCGATCCGGTGCAGCAGCGACTGCAGCTGCCGGCCACGGGCGCTGCCGAGGAAGGCGTGCAGCTCGTCCACGACCACGTAGTCGAGGGCGCCGAAGAGGCGACCCACCGCCGGACCGCGGCCCACGAGCAGCGCCTCGAGCGACTCCGGCGTGATCTGCAGCACGCCACGCGGCTCGGCGAGGAGCCTGCCCTTCCGCGACGAGGAGACGTCGCCGTGCCACGCCGTGACAGGCACGCCCACCTGGCCGCAGAGGTCCTCGAGCCGCGCGTGCTGGTCGTTGATGAGCGCCTTCAGCG
This sequence comes from uncultured Thermoleophilia bacterium, assembly GCA_902806305.1. Lineage (GTDB taxonomy): Bacteria > Actinomycetota > Thermoleophilia > Gaiellales > F1-60-MAGs149 > CADCWC01. The sequence continues at coordinate 3,446 of CADCWC010000280.1, forward strand.
GCGCGACGTAGAGCACCTGCACCGACGTCGCGGGACGGTCGGCGAGAGCCGTGCAGATCGGCAGGAACGCGGCCTCGGTCTTGCCGCCCGCGGTGGGACCCGCGACGATGAGGTCGTCCCCGGCCAGGATCGGCGCGACCGCCTCCTCCTGGATCGGCCGGAGCTCGCGCCAGCCCTGCTCGGCGACCCAGCGGCGGACCTGGGGGTGCAGGCGCTCCCAGCCGCCCGTCACCGTGGCGCTCAGCGCAGCCACCGCCCCCGCGTCAGAGTCGGAACGACGCGAGGTCGTCGTCGTCCGACCGCCCGGCGCCTGCGGGCGTCGCGAGCGCGTCCCCGGGCAGCGGCGCGAAGTCGGGGTTCTCGTCCGGTGCGAGCTCGACGCGACCGAGCAGGTCCTCCCAGGACGCCCCGGGGTTCTGCTCGAGGACCGCGAGCAGGTTGACGAACTCCCGGATCGTGTTGCGCGGCGTGCGGAAGTAGGCGCTGCCGACGCGCGAGGAGCAGTGCTCCATGAAGGCGGCGAGGGCCTCGTCCGGCAGGTCCGGCCCGCCGTCGCCCGCGGCGAACACCGCGCGCAGCTTCACGAGCAGGACGTAGAGGTCCTCGGGCGTGAGGTTGGCGAGCGAGATGACCGGCCCGGAGCGGTCGACGAGCCCGTCGCGGGCGAACGTGTTCTCCGCGAGGCGCGTCTGCAGCGCGGCGTAGGAGTAGAGGCCGCGGCGCGTGTCCATGAGGAAGTCGGGCGTGCCGCCGAGCACGAAGCCGAGCCCGAGACCCGACCCCTGCAGGCTGTCGTTCAGGATGCGCAGGATCTGCTCGTAGTTCGAGTTGCGGGCCTGGGCGTTGCCGAGCTTGTAGAGGTTGACGAGCTCGTCGAGGAACACCACGAGCCCCGAGAAGCCGGCCAGGCGCACGAAGCGGGCGAACAGCTTGAGCCCGTCGTAGAAGAACGCGTCGTCGATGATCGTCCGCACGCCGAGCGCCTGCCGGGCCTCGGTGCGGGTCGAGTACTCGCCGCGGAGCCAGCGCACCGCGTGCCGCTGCAGCTCCTCGTCACCCCGGTCGTGCGCCCGCCAGTAGGCGGCGATCACCTGCGCGAAGTCGTACCCGCCCGTCAGCTCCTGCAGCGACTCGAGCCGGGTGCCGATGACGGCGGCCGGGTCGCGGCCCTCCGCGTCGCCTTGAGTCTGCGCGGACGACACGAACCGCTCGACGACGGAGGCGAGCCCCCCGCCCTCGGGACGCTGGCGGGTCGACACGTTGCGCATCAGCTCGGCGTAGAGGCTCCGCGCCTGGCCGCCCGAGCCGTAGAGGCGCCGCTCCGGCGTGAGGTCGGCGTGCGCCGTGACGAACTTCTTCTCCAGGGCGATCAGCCGCACGAGCTGGAGGAAGAACGTCTTCCCCGCGCCGTACTCGCCGATCACGAAGCGGATCGCGGAGCCGCCGTCCTCGAGCCGGTCGAGGTCGGAGACGAGCGCCTCGACCTCGGCCACGCGTCCGACCTGCACGTGCCGGAGGCCCGTGCGCGGGACCACGCCGGCCCGCAGCGACTGGATGATGGCGTCCCGCTCGCGGGGACGGATGCGCGGCGTCTCGGTCACGGGGCGAGCAGCTCCTCGAGCACCTCGGGATCGACCTCGAGCGGGTCGTCGCCGTCGAGCAGCGGCGCGTCGCACACGTCGTAGGCCGCCTCGTTCAGTCGGTCGAGCGCGCCGTCGGGCAGCAGCCGCTGGTCCCCGGCGGCCCGGTCGAACTCGGTCCGCGGGACGACGGTCCGACCGACCAGGGAGCGGAGCAGCGCGGCGTGCGGCGCGTCGAGCCCCGCGGGCAGCGTGCCGTCGTCCACGGCCCCCGGCGCCCCGCCGTTCCCCGCTGCGGCACCCGTGGCCCCGGGAGCGGCGCCCTCCTCCTCGGCGAAGATCGACGACAGCAGGGCCGAGACGGCGTGCGTCTCCCGGAGCGTGCGCTCGATCCGCCCGCGGTCGAGGACGACCGGCTCCGGCTCGGCCGGCACCTCGGGTCGCGGACGCACCGCGCCACCGGGCCGCCACGCGGCGGCCCGATCGGGCGCGGTCGAGGGGTCACCCGTGATCAAGCCGTGCAGCTGGCGGTAGACCGTCTCGGGCTGCAGCCCGAGCAGC
>CADCWC010000281.1 GCA_902806305.1 uncultured Thermoleophilia bacterium
GCCTCGATCCAGCGCACCCTCGACCTCGGGCGGCAGGGCGTGCGCGACCTGCACATCGACGTCTACGACACGGACTGGCAATCCGAGGCCTACACGACCGTCTCGGGCCAGAACTCGAACAACTCCGTCCGCATCACGGGCGCATTCATGCGGGCGGTCGAGAACGACGACGACTGGCATCTCTACGCCCGGACGGAGCTCGAGCGGGCCAAGGCCGAGGGTCGAGCGGCCGTGCCGTGCGAGACGCTGCGCGCCCGCGACCTCTGGGACGACATCGCCGAGGCGGCCTGGCAGTGCGCCGACCCGGGCATCCAGTTCCACGACACGACCAACGAGTGGCACACGTGCCCGGCGGGCGGCCCGATCCGGGCCTCGAACCCGTGTAGTGAGTACCTGTTCCTGGACGACACGGCCTGCAACCTGGCCTCCCTGAACCTCCTGCGCTTCGAGACGGCCGACGGCTTCGACGTCGACTCGTTCCGACACGCCGCGCGGCTCTGGACGATCGTCCTCGAGCTCTCCGTGCTGATGGCCCAGTTCCCGTCGCGGGAGATCGCCGACGGCTCCTGGCGCTACCGCACGCTCGGCCTCGGCTACGCCAACCTCGGCGCCCTGGCCATGCGTCGCGGGCTCGCCTACGACTCGCCCGAGGCCACGGCCTTCACCGGCGCGGTCACGGCGCTGATGCACTTCACGGCGCTCGCCACGAGCGCCGAGCTGGCCGCGGAGGTCGGTCCCTTCGCGGGCTTCGCGCCCAATCGCGAGGCGATGCTGCGGGTGGTCCGGAACCACCGACGGGCCGCCTACGGCGCCCCGGAAGGCGAGTACGAGGGGCTGACCGTCACGCCGATGACGATCGACCCGGCCCACGTGGCCCCCGAGCTGCTCGCGGCGGCGCGGGCCGACGCCGACCGGGCGCTCGAGCTCGGCGAGCGGCACGGCTACCGCAACGCGCAGGTCTCGCTGATCGCCCCCACCGGCACCATCGGGCTCGTCATGGACTGCGACACGACCGGCATCGAGCCGGACTTCGCGCTGGTCAAGTTCAAGAAGCTCGCGGGCGGCGGCTACTTCAAGATCGTCAACGCCTCCGTGCCGTCCGCCCTCGAGCGCCTCGGCTACACGCCCGACCAGGTCCGGGAGATCGTCCGCTTCTGCGTCGGGTCCGGCACGCTGGCGGGCTGCCCGCATCTGTCCCCCGAGCGGCTGCGCGAGCTCGGCTTCGACGCCGCGGCGCTCGCGCGCGTCGAGGCGCAGCTGCCCGCGGCGTTCGACATCCGTTACGCGTTCACGCGCTGGACCGTCGGCGACGACGTGCTCGTGGACGGCCTCGGGATCGAGCCCGAGCAGCTCGAGCGGCCGGACTTCGACCTGCTCACGGCCGTCGGCTTCACGCCCGCCGAGATCGACGAGGCGAACGCCTTCGTGACGGGCACGATGACGGTCGAGGGGGCGCCGCACCTGCGCCCCGAGCACCTGTCGGTGTTCGACTGCGCCAACAAGACGGGGCGCACCGGCACGCGGGCCATCCGTCCGCTGGCCCACGTCGAGATGATGGCCGCCGCCCAGCCGTTCCTGTCGGGTGCCATCTCGAAGACCATCAACCTCGCGAACGCGGCCACCATCGCCGACGTGGCGGAGTGCTACCGCGTGTCGTGGCAGAAGATGATCAAGGCCACCGCGATCTACCGTGACGGCTCGAAGCTGTCACAGCCGCTCTCCGGCGCGGCCGCGGAGGCGCTCGACGTCGGCGAGCTCGAGGAGCTGACGCTCACGCCGAGCGTCGAGCAGGTCGCCGAGCGCGTGGTGGTCGAGTACCTGCGCGAGCGGCGCCGCCTGCCGGACCGTCGCGCGGGCTACACGCAGAAGGCCACCATCGGCGGCCACAAGGTGTACCTGCGCACGGGCGAGTACACGGACGGCCAGCTCGGTGAGGTATTCATCGACATGCACAAGGAGGGCGCCGCCTTCCGCAGTGTCATGAACTGCTTCGCCATCGCCGTGTCGCTCGGCCTCCAGCACGGCGTGCCGCTCGAGGAGTACGTCGACGCGTTCGTGTTCACGCGCTTCGAGCCGAACGGCATGGTCACGGGGAACCCGCAGATCAAGATGTCGACGTCCGTGATCGACTACATCTTCCGCGAGCTGGCCGTCTCCTACCTCGATCGCGAGGATCTCGCCCAGGTCCGTCAGGAGGACCTCCGCAACACGACCGTCAGCTCCAAGCCGACGTCGGAGCACACCGACATCCTCGGCCGCTCGGCGACCGCGACCGTGGAGTCCGCGCCGCCGGCCGTCGACGGCGGCTCGTCGGCGGCGAACGGCGGTGGCACCGTGCGGATCGAGGCCACCAAGGTCGCGACCCGCGTCTCGCCGGTCGCCCCGATGCTGTCCAAGCGCGACGAGGCGCGGCTGAAGGGCTACGAGGGCGACTCGTGTGGCAACTGCGGCCAGCTGACGCTGGTTCGCAACGGCACGTGCCTGAAGTGCGACACCTGCGGCGAGACGTCCGGCTGCAGCTGACCTGACCCGTCGGTGCCGGCCCGCTGCGCGGACCGGCACCGCCGGCGACCCGGCCGCCCGCGCAGGCGCCAGACGAGAGGATTCGGACATGCCACACGTCGACATCTCGACCCTCCACCAGCACGTCATCCCGTCCGGCCGGTGGCGGAAGCTCAACGAGCCGCTCGGGGTCACCGCGTTCGGGTTGAACGTCATCGACTGCGATCCAGGCGAGACGTTCGACATCGAGCACGACGAGCGTGCAAGCGGCCAGCAGGAGGCCTACGTCGTCCTCGCCGGGCGCGCCGAGTTCCGCGTCGCGGAGCAGACCGTCGAGGCGTGGCCCGGCGTGGTCGTGGCGGTTCCCGATCCGACCCACGTGCGGTCGTGGCGCGCGCTCGAGCCCGGCACGCGGGTGCTCTGCATCGGTGCCGAGCCGGCGAGCACGCCGCACGACTTCGGTACCTGGATCGACGCGGAGGCCGCGTCCCAGGCCTGACGTGCAGCCGGTCACCGGCCGTGCCGAGCGCGCGAGCGGCCGGGACGGGCGTGGTGCAGCGCCCCGAGTCGGCGCCGCGGCCCGCGGGTGTACGCTGCCGGGCATGGCAACCGACGCACAGCGACCGCCGATCGTCGTCTACGACGACGCGTGCGGGTTCTGCACGCGGAGCGTGCGGGCCCTGACGGGTCTCGACTGGCTCGGGCGGCTCGACCGGCTCGGCTACTCGGTGGCCGTGGAGCGATTCCCCGAGGTGTCGCGCGGCCTGCTCGACGAAGGGCTGCGCGTCCGGTTCGCCGATGGCTCCGTGACCGTCGGGATCGACGCGGTCCGCTCGGCGCTCGTCCGGACGCCGCTCGGCGTGCTGCTCGCCGCGCTGCTCTACCTGCCGCCCATCCGGGCCGTCGGCGCCCGCGTGTACCGGTTCGTGGCAGCCCGACGCCGCCGCGACCTCGCCTGCCCGGTGCCCGACGGCCGCTGAGGTGCGCGCGGCCCGTCGCCTGGGACGGGACGGTCCGGCGGTGAGCGCGATCGGTCTCGGTCTGGCCGCGCTCGGGCGCCCGGGCTACGTGAACCTCGGGCACGGCGAGGATCTGGCGGGACACCGCGCGCCCGGGATGCTCGAGGCCCGCGCCCACGCCGTCCTCGATGCCGCCTGGGCGGCGGGCGTCCGCTACGTCGACGTGGCGAGGTCCTACGGGCGCGGCGAGGAGTTCCTGGCGCACTGGCTGACCCGCCGGCGCCCGCCGCCCGACAAGCTCACGGTCGGGTCGAAGTGGGGGTACACCTACACGGCCGGCTGGCGCACCGACGCCGAGCAGCACGAGGTCAAGGATCACTCCCTGGCGACGCTCGAGCGTCAGTACGCGGAGACGCGCGACCTGCTGGGCGAGCAGCTCGACCTGTACCAGATCCACTCGGCGACACCGGAGAGCGGCGTCCTCGACGACTCGCGCGTCATGGCCCGGCTGGCCGAGCTGCGGGCGGGCGGTCTGCGGATCGGCCTGTCGGTCAGCGGACCACGGCAGGGCGCGACGATCCGCCGGGCGCTCGAGGCGGGCGAGTTCGATGCCGTCCAGGCGACCTGGAACGTGCTCGAGCCCTCCGCCGGACCGGCGCTCGCCGAGGCCCACGCGGCGGGCCTCGGGGTGATCGTGAAGGAGGGCGTCGCGAACGGCAGGCTGACCACACGGGGCGACGTGCCGGACCTCCTGGCCGCCGCGGCCGGACGAGGCGTCACCCCCGACGCGCTCGCCCTGGCCGCCGTGCTCCGGCGACCGTGGGTCGACGTCGTGCTCAGCGGGGCGGCGACGGAGGCGCAGCTCGCGGGCAACCTCGCGGCGCTCGGCGTCGTCTGGGACGACGCGCTCGAGGCCTTGCTGCCCGACCTCGCCGAGCCGGCCGAGGCGTACTGGGCTCGCAGGTCGGCGCTGCCCTGGACCTGACGCGTGGAGCTCGCGCGACGTCAGGGCTCACGCGGGCGCGCGGTGTGCTCTGCCGCGGCCGTGCTGCGCACGGAGGCGGCCACCTCGAGGACCGCAGCGGCGTGCCGGCGGGCCCGCGCGGGCGTCAGCGACCCCGACCCGAGCTCGACCACGAACGAGGTGGTGCCCGGCAGGACGTGATTCGACCAGCCGGTCGCCACCCCGGGCAGCGGACCGATCTCGCGCAGTGGAAGTCCGACCGCCCGGGCGTAGCGGCGTTCCACGGTGGCGGCGGGCGTCGACGGGTCGACGAGCCCGAGCGCCTGGTGGTACCACACGGTGACGTCCGGGCGCACGCGTCGGAGCAGCGACCGGGCGATGCGGGACTCCCGCTCCGAGAACGGGCGAGCGCCGGCGTGGAAGGCGTCGCCCGGCCGCCCGATGGGGCGCCATCGCCAGCTGAAGTTGCGGTTGAGGTCGACCCCTCGGGCGTTCCCGCGCGTCCTCGCGGCGGCGCCGTCCGGGTTCAGGGTGCCGAGCACCCAGAGCGCGACGCCGGGCGGCGGCGTGGCGCCCTGGAGCCGCGCGGTGACGGACAGGCCCGCACGTTCCGTGCCGTGGATGCAGCCCACGACGAGGATGTTCCGGGTCGCGTCGGCGCGACCGAGACGGACCACGCGGATCGGACGCCCCTGCCAGGAGCGGCCGAGCAGCATGACCTGCCGGTGCGCGGCGGGATCGCGCGGCCCCGTCTCCGGTCGCGCCGCGGCGTGCGCCGGCCCGAGGCCCGCGAGGACCGCGAGGACGGCGGAGGGGAGGACGCCCCGACGGCACATGGTGCCCACGGCCGTCATGGTGCCCTGCCGGGACGGCCGGCTCAAGGCGGCGGCGGGGAGGTCCGATACCTCTTCCATGAGCCCTGGGTCGTCCTTCGGCGTGTCTGCGGCGCTGGCCCGTGTGGCCGAGCTGCAGACGCTGCGACCGTCCGCCGTCCCGGCCCCGCCCCGGTCGGGGACGGGCAGCTTCGCATCGGCCCTCGACGGCCGGCTCGCCGCGCCGTCCACGGCGGCGGCCCGTCTCGCGGCCGCCCCGGCGCTCGGCCCGTCCGCCGTCCCGGCGCCGCCCTCCTGGGCCGCCCCGGCG
>CADCWC010000282.1 GCA_902806305.1 uncultured Thermoleophilia bacterium
GCGTCCGCCGACGTGTCGATCCGGGCGCCCGGCTACACGTCGGCCGACGTCCGCTACGCCGTGCCGACGATGGCCGTCGTGGCGCATGCGCCGACGTTCTGGGACACCGAGCTCGCCGAGTACAGCACGGTCGCGCTGGCCGGGCTGCTGGTGTTCATGCTGCTTGCCGTGGCGCTCCGCCCTCGTCGCGAGACCGTCGGCGAGCGACTGGCCGAGTACCAGATGGCGACGCGCGGGCCCGTCGAGGAGTCCGTGTTCCTCGACGACCTCCTCGACCGCGTCGTCCTTCCTGCTCGCCACCGCGGGGGGCGGACTCGTGCTCGGTCTGCTGGGCACGCTGCTGCTCGGGACGCCGACCGCGCTGCTCGTCGCCCCGGTCGTCCCGCTCGCCGGCGAGCTCGTGCTGCGGCTGAAGGGTCGTCGCCGGGTCGCCGCGTTCTCGGAGCAGCTGCCGGACAACCTCGTGGTGCTCTCCCAGTCGCTGCGGGCCGGCTTCGCGCTCCTGCAGGCCCTCGACGCCGTGGCCGACAACGCGGCCGAGCCGTCGCGCAAGGAGTTCCGCCGCGTCATGACGCAGGCCAAGCTCGGCGCGCCGATCGAGGTCGCGCTGGAGGAGCTCGGCGGGCGGATGCAGTCGAAGGAGCTCGGCTGGGTGGTGGCCGTGGTCGCCATCCAGAGCCGCGTCGGCGGCAACATGGCCGAGATCTTCGACAGCGTCGCCGACGCGATCCAGGCCCGGCAGCGGCTGCGCCGCCAGGTGAAGGCGCTGACCGCACAGGGCCGCATGACGCAGGTCGTGCTGACGAGCCTCCCGGCCGGGGTCGGCGCGATGCTCTACATCATCAATCCCGACTTCATGAACACGATGCTCGAGCAGCGGGCAGGCGTGGCCGTTCTGCTGTTCGCCGGGTTCCTGAGCCTGCTCGGTTCCTGGACCATCTCCCGCATCGTCAACATCGAGATCTAGGCGGCCGACATGATCGCCCTCGCCCTGCTCCTCGCCGTCGCGGGGACCGTGCTGCTCGTCCGCGCCGCCATGATGCCCCGCCTGGCCGCGAACCAGGGGGTCGCCCGCGTCGCGGACTACGGGATGCACGCCGCCCCCGTTGCCCCGCACATGACCTCCGGTGGCGACTCGCCGGCCCGTCGCCTGCTGGAGCGCTTCTCCCCGAGCGGGTACGAGACGGCCCTGCGACATCGGTTCGTGCGGGCCGGACGCTACGACGTCTCGCCGGAGCGGATGCTGCTCTTCCGCTTCGGACCGCCGGCCGTGGTCGCCGTGATCGGCCTCGCGCTGCTCGCGCAGGGACCCGACCTGATGCGCCTGCTGCTCGTCGGCACGCTGCTCCTGCTCGCCTCACGCGTCCCGGAGTTCATCCTGGCCAGGCAGATGAAGGCGCGAGCCGAGCTCGTCAATCGCGAGATCCCCGACTTCATCGAGCTCCTCGCGATCACCGTCGAGGCCGGCATCGGCTTCGAGGCCGCCGTCCAGGCGACGATCGTGCGCATGGACGGGCCGATCCGCGACGAGCTCGCGCTGATGCTGCAGGAGATCCGGATGGGCGTGGCCCGCGACGAGGCCATGCAGCACGTGGTCGACCGCATCGACAGCCGCAACCTGCGGGTGTGGGTGCGCTCACTCGTCCAGGGCAACGCGCTCGGCGTGCCGCTCGGCCAGATCCTCCGCAACCTGTCGGTCGACATGCGCATCCGGCGCCGGCAGGCGGCGGAGGAGCGAGCCCAGAAGGCACCGGTCAAGATGACCTTCCCGACCGTCTTCCTGATCTTCCCGGCGCTGCTGACGGTCCTGCTCGGACCGGCCGCGTTCCGGATCATCGAGGTCTTCAGCAAGTAGGCGTTGAGTGCTCCTCGTGCACGCCGCCCCCGCCGAAACTACCCCAAACTGGTGATCTTTGTCGTGAATCCGGCGGATTTCCGTCGCTTCGTGGTTAGCTGATCACTATCGGCACCGACTGCGAACGGTGCTCCACGGGCGAGTTGAGGGTGGCAACATGACGAGTGCGAGTCTCCGTGTTTTCCTCGTCGAGCGGCATGAGCTGACGCGACGGGGGCTGATCGAGATCCTGACCGACGACGGCATCAAGGTGGTCGGCGAGACTGCGACCTGTGCGGTGGCGCGGGCCATGGCCCCGCGCCTGCCGTTCGACGTGGCGCTCGTCGACGTGCAGCTCAAGGACGGCGACGGGATCGATCTGGCCGCGCAGCTCCGCGAGATTCGCCCGAGCGCCGCTGTCGTCATGCTCGGCTCGGCCGCCACGCCGGTCGACGTCATCCGCGCCGTGCGCAACGGCGCCGCCGGCTTCCTGACCAAGGACATGCCGACCGGGCGGCTCGGCAGCACGCTCCGCGCCGCCGCCGCCGGGGAGGCCGCGCTCTCGCGCGAGATGACCGCGATGGTGGTGCGCGAGCTGCAGCGCGTGAACGACGGCCGCGGGGCCCGGGCGGCCGACATCCGCGCCCGGCTGACCGCGCGGGAGTGGCAGATCCTGCGCATGCTGGCCGAGGGGCGCCGGACCGCGGACGTGGCAGCCGACCTCGTGATCTCCGTCGAGACGGTGCGCTCCCACGTGAAGGCGGTCATGCGGAAGCTCGGGGTGCACACGCGTGCCGCTGCCGTCGGCTGCCTGGAGGAGCTCCGCGACGCGATGGAGCAGCGGGACTCCTCCGAGTCCGCGCCGGCCGGCCAGCTGTTGTCTGCCCTGCACCTCTCCCCCGCCTGAGGCAGACGCCGGGGGACGAGACCCCCCAGACGGACCCGTGGCACGGCGACCCGACCGGCCTAGCGTGGTGCCATGACTCCTCTGCGCCTACGACGGGCCGCCCTGCTCTTGTTGGCGCCCGGCCTCCTCCTCACGCCCGCCGCGCACGCCGCTCTGGCGAAGCCGCGCCCCGTGTCCCCGGCGAACGGCGCGAGATCGGAGGCGCTGCCCGCCTTCGGGTGGATGCCGGTGAAGGGCGCAGACCACTACGAGTTCCAGATCGCGCCCGACGGCCAGTTCCGCTCACAGGTGCACGGCGTCCGGGAGCGGGTCCTCAAGACCCGGAACCTCTACGCGACGGTCGGCGTGGCGGTGCCGGACGGCGACTACTGGTGGCGCACGCGCGCCGTGGCGGTCGACGGCACCCCGTCGCGTTGGTCCGTCCAGCGGCGCATCGTGAAGTCGTGGGCAGCGGGCGGAGCCCTCGTGTGGCCGGAGGACGGGGCGGCGCTGACCTATCCCGACACGCCGATGACGCTCCGGTGGACTCCCGTCCGTCGGGCCGCGAAGTATCTGATCGAGGTCGCGAAGGACCCGGAGTTCGCGACCATCGTCTTCGACGGCGGCAAGCCGCAGGAGACGGCGGCCACCGAGTACACCGTGTTGGCGGCGCTGCCGGCCGGCACGTACTGGTGGCGCGTCACCCCGCTCGACGCCAAGAAGAACCGCGGGGCGCCCTCGCGGGCGCAGTCGTTCGTGTGGCGCTGGTCGAACCAGAAGCCGACCATCAAGCCGGTGACGGACGTGCAGCCCGACCTCGCCTCGGTGTTCGATCCGCGCTTCGCGTGGAACGCCGTGCCAGGAGCCGTCAGCTACGAGGTCGAGGTGTCCTCGTCGCAGGACTGGGCTCCGTCGTCGCGCGTGTGCTGCACCGACAAGACGACCGGACTCTCGCTGTACCCCAAGAAGCTCTTCGCGAACAACGACTACTACTGGCGGGTCCGGGCGTTCGACGTCGACGGCAACGCGGGTGTCTGGTCGGACACCGGCTCGTTCGTCAAGGACTTCGCGAACCTCAAGATCTCCAACCTCACGCTGCGCAGCCCCGAGGACGCCGTCCTGCCGACCGGCTCGCGCACCGGCGTGCCGATCGTCGGCTGGGATCCCGTCCCGGGCGCGTCGGCCTACGAGGTGCAGGTCGGACCGCACCAGAACGGGACCTGCGACTACAGCGCCACGAACCGCTCGGAGACCTGGGACGTGAAGACCGCGACGGCCTACTGGACGCCGCTCGCCACCGGCCTGCGCGTGCAGCCGCCGCTGCGCCCCACCAACATCCAGATCGGCCAGGACATCCTCAAGGGACTCGTCGCGAACCACAGCTACTGCGTCCGGGTCAGAGCGCTCAGCGACCGGGACACGGCGAACGGCGAGGTGTACGGCCCGTACACCGAGCTCGAGCCGAGCGGCCGCCGGCCGTCGTTCACGTACGACGGCAACCCGAGCGGCGGGGCAGCGCCGTGCAACCCGTGCGACGGTCTCGTGGCGGCGGGCGACTACCTGGCGCCGGGCACGGGCGTGTCCAGGGACCGGGCGCCGCTCCTCACGTGGCGGCCGACGCGCGCCGCGGGCACGGACAACGCCCTGCCGGCCCGGTACTTCGTGATCGTGGCCCGTGACCGCGAGCTGACCAAGATCGTCGACTACGCGTTCACCGAGATCCCCGCCTACGCCCCGCGCGTCGGGCCGAACCCGCGCACGTTCTCGGAGGAGACGACCACGTTCTACTGGGTCGCGATCCCGGCCCGGAATCCCGACGGCGGTGGGACGTCGTCCGCCATCGGTGACCTGCTGGCACGACAGGCCGCCTTCGACAAGCGGACCGCGCCGCCGACGCCCCTGCCGTCGTCCCGCGAGCAGGACCACCAGACGCTGAGCTGGAGCCTCGTCCCGTGGGCGCGCTCCTACCGGGTGCAGGTCGCGATCGATGCGCAGTTCGCGAACCTGATCGACGACGTCGAGACGAACGCCACCGCGTTCACGAGCGAGCGGACGTACCCCGCCGCTCCCCGACTGTACTGGCGGGTGCGGGCGATGGACGAGAACAAGCTCCAGTTCGCGTGGTCCGCGGTCCAGGAGTTCGTCCAGGACCTCCCGGCGCCTGCGCCGCTCGCGGACAAGAGCGCGGGCGACGACATCCCGACGATGCGGTGGCGGCCGGTCCCGGGCGCCGTCTCCTACGACCTCCACGTCGAACAGCCGGACGGGGTGGCCAAGGACTTCCCACGCATCCGCTCGAGCGCCGCCACGTTCGTCCGCCACTACGGCACCGGCGCGTGGCGCTGGCGGGTCCGAGCCAACTTCCCGGACACCCGGACCACCCAGACGCCCGGCCCGTACTCGCCCACCAGCGTGTACGTCCGGACGACGTCCGCCCCGCTCGGCGTGGCGAACGGCTCGCGGGTCCGCGGCGGCGTGCTGTTCACCTGGCTGCCGAAGGACGGCTCCGTCGCCTACCGCGTCGAGGTCTCCGAGCGCCCCGACTTCGCGCGGCTGCTCGAGCCGGCGGCCCGAACGGACGCCACGTCCTACGCGCCGACGCTCGCGTCTCCCGGCGCCATGCTCGGCGGGACGATCTGGTGGCGCGTCGCCGCGGTCGACGAGGGCGGGAACGTGGGCAAGTTCTCGGCCCCGGTCAAGATCGCGCTGGCTCGGGGGATGCGTGTCACGGTCAGCGGCCGTCCGGGCGTCGGCCGCAGCACGACGCTGGCCGTCGTCGTCCGAACCGGTTCTGGCCAGGCCGTCCGTGGCGCCGTCGTGCGCGTATCCGGTGCGGGGATCCGACCGA
>CADCWC010000283.1 GCA_902806305.1 uncultured Thermoleophilia bacterium
GCGGCGGCTACCTGCTGAACAAGAAGCGCGACGTCCGCGCCGCGATCTCCTCGACGTACCGCTGCGACCCCCGCACGGAGACCGAGCCCAACCTGCTGGTGTGCCACTCGGATCAGGACCCGCTCACGACCGCCGACCGCATCGCGGACGAGGTCAAGCCCGCCGACCGGCGCGCCACCGGAGTCGGCGTCTTCCTCCGCTACCGCAACGACATGGTGGCGACGCTCGGTGAGCAGGGCGGCTCGCGCATCGAGGTCACGAACGAGAAGGACGGCTACCGCCGCCACTACGACTACGTCGGCGGCTACTGGGGCCTGTACACGCTCGGCAACGTCTTCGGGTCGGGCGGCGGCCGCGGCGAGGGCTTCCGCGGCGGCGGTCCCGGGGCCGGCAAGTGAGGGCCGCGAGCGTCGCGGTGCTCGCGCTCGCGCTCGGACTGGCCGCCGCGACGCCGGCCGCCGCCGCCGTCCTCGAACCCGCCGACGCCGAGGAGCTCGCGGGCGCCCTGGCCGAGGTGACCGCGGACCAGGACGTCTGCTACGGCTGGAACGTCACGATCCGGGACGAGGGCGGTGGCGACGAGTCGCCCGACGTCGGCTCGTCGCTCGGCGTGGGCACGGACCCCGCGGGCGACCCCGCCCAGTGCGCGCGATGGGTCCGCCTCGACGCGCAGATCCGGTACACGAGCGAGTTCAGCGACTTCGAGGACTCGGCCGCGGTCGACATCGCCTCGAACCTCGAGCGGCCGCCGACCGTGGGGGACCTGGCCGGCGAGGGCCTCACCGCGGAGCAGCTCCTGGGCGCGGAGGACGACGTGGCGCTCGTGCGGATGGTCGAGCTCCTCCCCCTGTTCACGGCCCGGAACGGCCAGGCGCCCTACGCCGAGGCCCAGCCGGCGGCGACCGTGCCCGAGACCGACGTCCCGACGGGAACGCCCGGCGACGACACGCTGCGGACGAACGCGCCCGGGCTCCTGCTCGCGGGGGGCGCGGTCGTGGTCGGCCTGGCGCTCGTCGTGTGGTCGCTCCTCCGGCGCCGCAGCCGGGCCGACCTCCGACCCGTGCACGAGGGCCCGGACGATCGCCCGGACGACACCTGGACCCGCCCCGACGGAAGGACCGCCGATGGACCTCCTCTCTGACCTGCTGCGGGAGTTCGCGAGCGCGGTCCTCTACGGCGGTCTCGGCCTGCTGCTGCTGACGGCGGGCTACTTCATGCTCGACGTCATGATCCCGGGCCGGATCGGCGAGCTCCTGATCGTCCAGCGCTCCCGCAACGTCGGCCTGGTGGTGGCCGCGGGCCTGCTCTCGATCGGGATCGTCGTCGGCACCGCGCTCTGGAGCGCCGAGGGCGACCTCTCGGAGGGCCTCGCGGCCGCGGCGGGCTACGGCGTGCTCGGGATCCTCCTGCTCGCGGCCACGTTCCGCGTCGTCGACCTGAAGACGCCCGGGCGGCTGGGCGAGATCATCCGCGACGACCACGACCACCCCGTGGCCTGGGTCCTCGCGTCGGCCCTGCTCGCGGCCGGGATCGTCCAGGCGGCTGCCATCTCGTGAGCCGCGTCGCCCCGACGGAGGCGGCGCGCCCCGCCGCGCGCCCGGACGGGCGCCGCTCCCGGGTGCGACTCCTCCTGCTCGTCGTGACGGCCGTCGTGGCCGTGTGCGGGTTCACCTACGAGCTGATCCTGATCGCGCTCGGGACGGCGCTGATCGGCAACACGGTGCTGCAGACGTCGCTCGTCCTCGCGACCTTCGTGACGACGATGGGCCTCGGCAGCCTCCTCACGAAGCCCCTGCAGCGCCGGCCGGTCGAGGCCTTCCTCGTGGTCGAGGCGCTCGTGGCGCTGATCGGCGGCCTCTCGGCGCTCGCGCTCTACGTGGCGTTCGCGTGGCTCGACCTGTACCAGCCCGCGATGCTCGCGACCGCCTCGCTGGTCGGGCTCCTGGTGGGGGCGGAGATCCCGCTGCTCGTCGTGCTGCTGCAACGGGCCCGGCGCGAGGCCGCGGGCACCTCCGTGGCCGACCTGCTCGCGGCCGACTACCTCGGAGCCGTCGTCGCGGGCCTCGCCTTCCCGCTGCTGATCCTGCCCACGCTCGGCGAGATCCGGGCCGCCCTGGCCATCGGCATCGTCAACGCGCTCGCGGGCGTGGCCGTGCTCGTCCTCTTCCGCCGGACCCTCGCAGCGCCGCGGCGGCTCGCGCTCGGCGCGCTCATCGTCGGGACGACGCTCGTGCTCGTCGCCGCCCTGGTGCTGGCGGGGCGCATCGAGGCGCGGGCCCTCCAGCAGTTCTACGACGACCCGATCACGCTCCACGAGCGGACACGCCACCAGGACATCACGCTCACGGAGAGCCTCGACGGCCGCGACCGGCGGCTGTACCTGAACGGCGACCTGCAGTTCTCCTCGGTCGACGAGTACCGCTATCACGAGCCCCTCGTCCATCCCGCGATGGCGGGGCCGCACGGTCGCGTGGCCGTGCTCGGCGGCGGCGACGGGCTGGCGCTGCGCGAGGTCCTGCGCTACCCCGGCGTCCGCGAGGTGGTCGAGGTCGAGCTCGACCCGCGCGTCATCGAGCTGGCCCGGGAGGACCCGGACCTCCGCACGCTGAACGCCGCGAGCCTCGACGACCCGAGGGTGCAGGTCGTGACGGCCGACGCCTTCGCCTGGGCCCGTCGCTACAGCGGTCCCCGCTTCGACGTGGTCGTGGCCGACTTCCCCGACCCCGACGCGGCGCCGCTCGCGAAGCTCTACGCCGTCGAGTTCTACGCGCTCGTGCGCGCCCGCCTGCTCGCGCCCGGCGGGCGGCTCGTGGTCCAGGCCGGGTCGCCGTTCTTCGCGCGGGACGCGTTCTGGTGCGTCGAGCGGACGCTGCAGGTCGCGGGGTACGGCACGCGGCCCTACCACGTCGACGTGCCGAGCTTCGGCGACTGGGGGTTCGTGCTCGCCGCTCTCGACGGCCCGCCCCGGCTGCGCCTCGACGACCCGGGCGGACTGCGCTACCTCGACGGCGCCGTCCTCGCCGCGGCGGAGCACTTCGGTCGTGACGTCACCCGGACCCAGGTCCGGGCGTCCACGCTCGACCGGCCGACGATCGTGACCTACACCGCCAAGGGCTGGCGGAACGACTGAGGGCCCGGTCGGCCCGGTAGCATCCGGGCATGCCCGCACAGATTCATGGCCCGGGCGAGGGCGAGCGTCACGCCGTGGGCTTCTCCGAGGTCGTCATCAAGGCGACCGGCGACGACACGGGCGGTTCGTTCTTCCTGGCCGAGAGCCGCGTCGAACCGGGCTTCCCCGGTCCGCCGCTGCACCGCCATCGGACCCTGCACGACATGTTCTACGTCCTCGAGGGGACGCTCACGGTGCGCGTCGAGGACGACACCCGCGAGGTCGGACCGGGGACCTTCATCTGCGTCCCGCCGGGCGTCGCGCACACCTTCCGGAACGCCTCCGAGACGCCCGTCCGGTTCCTGAACTTCAACACGCCGGCCGGGTGGGAGCGGTACATGCGCGACCTCGGTGCGGCGGCGCAGGACGGTCCGATCACGCCGGAGGCCATCGGGCGGATCGCCTCCCGCCACGACCTCGAGGTCGTCGCCGCTCCCTGACGGTCGTCGCGCGTGGTCGTCAGAGGACGACCATCGCGTCGCCGAACGAGTAGAACCTGTAGCGCTCGCGGATCGCCTCGGCGTAGAGCCGGCGCGTCGCCTCGACGCCTGCGAACGCCATGACCAGGGCGAGCAGGGTCGAGCGCGGCAGGTGGAAGTTCGTCACCAGTGCGTCCACGACGGCGAAGCGGTGCCCGGGCTGGATCTTCAGCGTCGTGCGGCCGGCGTTCGGCGCGGCGGGGTCGGCGATCGTCTCCAGCACCCGCACGGCCGTGGTGCCGACCGCCACGACGCGCCGTCCGGCGGCCCGCGCGCCGACGACCAGCTCGCGGACGTCGCCCTCGATCCGGTAGCGCTCCGAGTGCATCGGATGGTCGTCCAGGTCCGGCGCCTCGACGGGCCGGAACGTGTCGAGGCCGATCTGCAGCTCCACGGCGACGACGGTGCACCGGGCCTCGACGGCGGCCAGGAGCTCGGTCGAGAAGTGCAGGCCCGCGGTCGGCGCGGCCGCCGACCCCGGCTCGCGGGCGTAGACCGTCTGGTAGCGCTCCGGGTCCCCGAGCGGTGCGGCGATGTACGGCGGGAGCGGTATCTCGCCGGCATCCGCGAGCGCGGCCTCGAGCGGTCCGGCGGCCGTCGGTCGGACGAGGAAGCGCCCGCCGGGCAGACGGCCCTCGACGGCGATCGTCAGGCCCGCGCCCGCCGTGAGGGTCGTGCCCGGCGGCGTCCGTCGGCCCGGGCGGAGGAGCGCCTCCCAGCGTCCGTCACCGCGCGGCTCGAGCAGGAGGAGCTCGACCGCCCCGCCGGTCGCCTTGTGGGCCCGGATGCGGGCCGGACGGACGCGCGTGCGGTTCAGCACGACGACGTCGTCGGGCCCGAGGAGCTCGAGCAGGTCGGCGAACCGACGATGCGCGACGGTGCCGAGCGCACGGTCGTGGACGAGCAGGCGGGACGCGTCCCGCGGCTCGACGGGCGTCTGGGCGACCAGCTCGGACGGCAGGTCGAAGTCGAGGTCGGCGGTGCGCACGACCTACATATAGCGGCGGGCGGCCACCATACTCCGCGGGGCATGGTGCACCTGCGATCCGACGAGGCGCTCGTGGCCCGTGCGCAGCGCGGCGACCGCGACGCCTTCGACGAGCTCGTGCGGCGACACCGCGACCGGGTCTACGCCGTCGTCCTGCGTCTCACCCGCAACCCGGCGGACGCCGACGACGCCCTCCAGGACGCGTTCCTGAACGCCTACCGTGCACTCCATCGCTTCGACCGGCGGGCGCGCTTCTCGACGTGGCTCTACCGGATCGCCACGAACGCCGCCTTCGACGTGATCGGACGGCGGAAGGCCGCCCGGGCGCTCGACGAGGAGGGGACGCCCGAGCCCGTCGCGCCGGGTGACCCCTTCGTCCAGGCGGGGCAGCGACGGGCCCTCGAGGCAGCCCTGGCCGCGCTGCCCGAGGAGTTCCGCGTGGCCGTGCTCCTCTGCGACGTGGCCGGCCTCGGCACCGGGGAGGCCGCGGGCGTGCTCGACGTCCCCGAGGGTACCGTCAAGTCCCGCGTGTTCCGGGCGCGGGCGATGCTCGCCGTCGCCCTGCGGGAACCGAGCAACCTCGACGCCGTCCAATGAGCGACTCCATGCCGCACCCACCCCATCCCGACGAGCTCGAGCACGTGCGCGGGCTCCTCCGGGCGCTCGGGACGGAGGCCGCCCCGCCCCCGGTCGTGGAGCGCCTGGACGCCCGCCTCGACGCCGAGCTCCCGCCGCGACCCGCCTTCCGCCAGCGGCCCGCCCGGCCACGCCGGTTCGGGCTGCTCCTGGCCGCGCCCGCGGCGGCCACGGTCCTGGTCGTGGCGGTCCTGGACGCCTCCGGCTCGCGAGGCGGCGACGACAGTCTGAGCACCGCGGGCGCCGGGAGTGCGGTGGCCGCCGCCACGACGGC